>JABHOU010000023.1 GCA_018695085.1 Opitutia bacterium
ACACCTATACGGCGAATCCGTTGGGGGCAGCTGTTGCATTGCGCAGTTGCGAGCTTTTGGAAGATCGAATCAGCTCCGGAGCTGTTGCGAAAACCGTAGAAGTTTTTGGTCGAGTCGTAAGTGAAACTTTCTCGGACCATCCTCGTATTCGTCGAATTCGGCAACGGGGTCTGACCGCGTGCTTGGAACTTTGTCCCGAATCCGGAGCATCCTTTCCTCATGAAAGTCGATTTGCGAGGGATGTGTGTCTCGAAGCTCGTGGGCGAGGTCTTTTGCTCCGCCCGCTTGGAAATTCTTTGCCACTCGTTCCTCCTATTGTCATTTCCGAAGAAGAGATTTCTTTTCTTTGCTCTACTGCCCTAGAAGCAATCGAGGCGACTTCATACTGAAGCTAATTTACCTTAAAAACCTGCACCCTTCATCAAGAACATCCTATGACTCGCTATACCATTGAAGAAATTCGTTCCATTTACGATCTCCCGATTACTACGCTTATTTATCGAGCGCAGGAAGCTCACCATCGGCATCAAGACCCTTCGGGTGTACAGTCCTGTGCCCTCAAGTCCATCAAGACCGGTGCTTGCCCCGAGGATTGCAAATATTGTCCTCAGTCCGCCCATTACAATACATTCGTTGAATCTGAGACGCTTCTAGATACGGCTTCTATACTTAGTGACGCTCGAGCGGCCCATGAAGCTGGCGCCACTCGTTTCTGTATGGGAGCGGCTTGGCGGAAGGTTCCGGATGGGCCGCAGTACGAATCCGTGTTGCAGACGGTTACCGCCGTTAGAGATATGGGAATGGAGGTATGCTGTACTCTTGGAATGATGGAGGAGGGGCAAGCTGTTCGTCTCAAGGAGGCGGGTTGTTCCGTCTATAACCACAACCTCGATACATCCAGGGATTTTTATCAAGAGATTATCACCACTCGGTCTTACGATAATCGTCTCGAGACCATAGCCAATGTTAGAAAGGCGGGCATGGAAGTGTGTTGTGGAGGCATCCTTGGCATGGGAGAGAGCAAGGAAGACCGCCTTGGGCTTTTGGCCGAATTGGCGAATCTTGATCCTCAGCCCGAGTCTGTGCCCATTAATTCTTTGGTTCCCGTCGAGGGTACTCCGATGGGAGACCAAGAGCAGGTCGATGGGTTCGCCTTTGTTCGTATGATTGCCACGGCAAGAATCCTTATGCCCCGAGCTATGGTGCGTCTCTCGGCAGGACGGACCGAAATGAGCGAAGAATTGCAAACCCTTTCATTCCTTGCAGGAGCCAACAGCATTTTCTTGGGCGACAAACTTCTAACCACTTCCAATCCCGGCCAAGACGAGGACTCCCTTCTCCTTGAAAAACTCGGTCTTCGGAACATTCATCCAGACGAAGCTCGAGCAGCTCAGGGTCGAAAGTCAACCACCCCGGCAGTTTTGGCGGGCTAAAAATACTGTGTCTCTCGCCATTCTCGTTTCAGGAAACGACACGGGTATCGGCAAGACTGTAGCTTCCGCCTGTCTTGCCCACCGGCTTTCGTCCGTAGGCTCTACATGCTATGTCAAACCAATTGAAACTGGTTCGGCTGAACCTCTTGACGCTACCCGCGTCAATGTCCGGAGTGAAAGTCTTGAGGTTCACACTCTACTTAACTTTCGCCAACCCTTGGGGCCAGTCGAGGCGGCCAAGGTGGAGGGCAAGGAATTGGATTTTTCGAAACTTGTTTCAAGGACTCGATCTTGTTCCGAACATAGTGAGAATCTAGTGATTGAGGGTGCGGGAGGACTTGCCACTCCCATCGATGAGAAAGGGCTCGATTGGCTCGATTTTGCCAAGAACCTACCCGTTGATTACTTACTCCTTGTGGTCGAAAATCGTTTAGGCGTGCTAAACCAAGCTCGCCTTTTGGCTTCTCATCTCGGGAACTGCGACATCCCTTGCGGGCTATGGTTGAACGAAACTCGTTCGCTGGATGCGATAACTCGTTCCGCGAACGAACAGGGGCTTTCTCGCGAAACCTTACCCGTTTGGGCGACGCAAATGCACGGAAATCTCGATCCCGTCGAGTCCAGCTTTCCGTGGGAGCAAGCATGAAGGACTTTCTACACCAGCGCTGCGAGGAGGTACTGAGGGAACGAGAGGAGGCTAGGCTCACGCGGATTACTTGTGCTTGGGAAAACGAT
>JABHOU010000346.1 GCA_018695085.1 Opitutia bacterium
GTACCTGTTGGCGCTGCGCGACTGCGCATGTCATACAAAGCGGGACTTTCCATCGATGGACTTTCGGAACGATTGGCTGGAGCAATAAATTGAAAGTTTTATGGATAGGAGGTTGGGCGATTTCACCGGATCACATACTTGAACAGGCTTCGAAACGTTTTCCTAGGATAGAGCATCGTGCAGTTATACCAACAGCGAAGATCCAAATAGAAGAGGATTTCGATTGGTTGGTCGGTCATTCATTGGGAGCATTTCTTATGCTTCTTTGGCCTGACCTTTTTGCTTCTAAGCGAGGGTTCGTGTTGCTTTCTCCTTTTGTCGAGTTTCCCCGTGAGGCTGATCGTGGCGGGAAGGTAAGCAAGACACAATTGAAAGTCACTGCGCGAGGTCTGAGAACAGATGCGCTTGCAACGGTAAATGACTTCTACGATCGTGCCGATCTCGATGTGTCGGCTAAGAATCTCCCCTACCCTGTCGAGGATTTAGCTTGGGGGCTGGATTTGCTTTTGGAGAAAGCCGTGAATCAAGAAACAATATCTAACCGATATCATGAAGTCATTCTCGGCGGCCAAGATCCTATTCTAGACGCCAACCGTATACTGAAATTCTTTCCAACGGCGAAAGTTTTACCCGAGGCTGGTCATCGATTCGAGGACTTGCTTGAAGAATTACGTTTCGACAAAAAGACCCATGTCTAGCTTTGATAAGAGAGCAGGCAGTTATGAAGCCGCTGCAATGATTCAGGCGGAACTTGCGGATTGGGGGTCCGAGTGGTTGGAACTAAACCTTTCGGGCAAGACGGCTATTGAATTTGGCGCAGGCACTGGCCTCTTTACTCAGTTTATCACTAATACCGGGATCGATCTTACGGCGACCGACTTGTCTCCTGCAATGCTTGCGGAAGGCCAACAACGCGTCTCCTCGTGTCGCTGGGAGAAACTCGATGCTTGGTCTCCCGAAACCGGTTCCCGCGTGGATCGACTATATTCGGCCAGCCTCCTTCAATGGTGCAAGACCCCAAAAGAGTCCTTGGAGCAATGGCGTGAATTGCTCACCCCTAATGGACGCGTTCTCTGTCTTTTCTTCATCAAAGGCACGTTGGGTGAACTCGAATCACTGCATCCAGGCATCACTTCCTTGTCTTGGCTGGATGCCCGAGAATGGAACCATGCCTTTGAGCGTGCCGGTTTTGAAATACTGCGATCGGAGGAAAGTCTTCGGGACTACTTTTACGAAGATGCCGTTGCCTTGCTGAGGAATTTACGAGCGATCGGTGCAACTGGGATGACCCGCATCGATGCTAATCATCTGCGTAAGCTTCTTTGTGCTTACGATGAATCCTTTAGTGGAGAGTTTGGTACCTATTCATCATGGAACTTCTTTCGCCTCGAGGCGAGGGTTGGTGGCGAATAAGTTTGCTTTTTGGGAAGGGCTTGAAACCTTACAATGTATGCAAAATTTGCAAGAGGAAGCACTTTCGATTTTCAAGGAAACCAGAGCCCTATTGACTGGCCATTTCACTCTGCGCTCAGGTCTGCGGAGCGGTCATTTTTTCCAATGTGCTCAGGTATGCCAGCATCTTGACAAGGTAAGCAGGCTCAGCGAGATGCTCATCGAGAAAATGGGCGATATTGAAGTCGATGTGGTGGTGGCTCCTGCCATGGGTGCTCTCGTTCTTGGCCAGGAAATTGCCCGGCAGATGGAAAAACGCTACCTGTTTCTCGAAAAGGTAGACGACAAACTAGCCCTCCGCAGAAATTTTAAACTAGAGAGGTGCGAGCGCGTATTAATCATAGAGGATGTTGTAACTCGTGGCGGACGGGTTCACGAAGCTCTCGATATCGTTCAAGGCATCGGTTGTGAAGTGAGTGCGGTTGCAGTGCTGGTTGACCGAAGTGGAGGCAAGACTGACTTTGGCGTTCCCTTTGTCCCACTAGTAGAGATGAGTTTTCCTACCTATGAACCAAATTCCCTTCCCCCAGAACTAGAAGCTATCCCGCCCATGAAGCCAGGAAGCTAAATTCCGGAAAGGCGAAAAAGAGAAGGGATAAACTTGCTCCTATCCTCGATTGCCAGTCCATCGCATAGCCGAAGCATAACCCCATAGCGTGCCTACCGCTAATCCTCCAGCGTGAGCCCAGTTAGCCACATTTCCAAAAATTCCAGTAAAACAGAGGGCGAACCAAGCAAGCATGATAATTACAGTAGATGAATTCATTTCAATTCCATCTCCAGGGTCGAATTTCCCCTTCATCCAAGCATAACCGAACAGACCATATACTACCCCCGACATTCCTCCAAAGCTAGGTCCGGATATGCAATACTGAGCAATGTTAGGTATAATTGCAGCCAATAAAATTAAAGCGACAAAGTACCCCGTACCCCGTCGGTTTTCGATAAGGCTACCCAAGTCGTGAAGCCAAAACATGTTGAATATGATGTGAAAAAACCCAAAATGAAGGAAAATGGGTGTTATCAAACGCCAAACTTGACCCTCGCTAACTTCGGGAAGAGGGTTTTGTGCAGATGAAAGATATACAGGAGCTTCTCTAGCCGCAATGTGAACTAATTCAGAGATATAAAAAGCTCTAACAGCTTCTGTATCTTCTCCCATCTTGGAAACAAAACTTGTGGCAATACAGGTGATGATAAGTGCCATGGTGATGATCCCAGGTTTTCTATTTCTGTCCTGCCAACGGTCTCTCAATGTTTCTTCACGCCAACGACTAGCTTTGTTTTCCTCAATCTTGCGGGCTTTCTTTTCTTGCTTTTGAGCTTCGCGAGCAAGTTCCGCGTATTTGGAGGCGTCTGGCTTTTGGCGAAATTCATGTATCTCGGCAATCGCCTTGGCGAGTGTATCTTCGTTATGAGCCCATACTGTCCATGACTTTCCCTCGTCATCTTCCTCAATCTCACAAGGGATTCCCTTGTAGTTGAGGTACCCTGAAAAGGTGGAAGCCCTTTCTTCGTCGTCAAATTCACCGATTGGTCGCATGATCGTTTTTAAAGGTGATTTTTACGGAAGATTCAACCGTCAACGTCAACCAAGGCAACTAATTCCCTAATAGACGCTTGCAAATCTATGAAGAAACCTGAGCAAAAGAAAATCGCCGTGCCAAAAGTTTGTCGGAAAGCTGGTAGATTTATCAGCACGAGGAGGATTATAAAACCATAGGAGCTAAGCTTGGCATATGTTTCGTCCTTCATCCGCACTGCATGTTTGAGAAAATGAGAACCGTCCAAGGGCGGTACGGGAATAAGGTTAAATACAAATAACAAACAGTTTAGCGTAATAATCGTCTCCGCAAGTTTACCGATCTGCACATTTCCATTGTCGAGATCGAGAAATAGTCCTGAAAGGCATGCAGCCAACAAGGCGATACATAGGTTGGAAAATGGCCCTGCGGCGGTAATTAAAAGGTCGTCTCGAACACGATTTTGTTCATTTGGCAATGAAACTCTAACTGGTTTGCCCCACCCGAAGACGGAGAATCCAGGACTGAAAAATAGAACTGTGAGAGGTATGAGGAAGGTGCCTATGGGGTCGACATGGGCTATTGGGTTAAGCGTCACTCGACCTTCGGCACGAGGGAGAGGGTCTCCTAGTTTGTCGGCAGTTATTGCGTGTGCCCATTCATGGACGCTAAGACTGGCGACCAGGACGAAGAACAAAATCAACTTGTCGGGCCAGCCATCGGTAAATGCACCAAGGAAATGTGGTCGCAGACCTTCAATGACTGCTAATGTGTTCATCGGTGTTGAGTATCCGAATTCCGTATTGACGAGGGAACAGGTTCTACCTCGGTAAAGCTGGTTAATTGTAACCGTACTTGGCCGTTTTGGTCGTAATCGGCTCTAATCGTGTCGGCTCGCAGATCACGAAGAAGTTTTTCCTCCTCAAGTCTTAAGGAAACGTGCCTCAGGCGCCTCAAGTTGTCGTCGATGAATTTGCCCGGTAGTGGGCTGAGTTGTGTATTGCGATTATCCCGCGTTTTCGGTTCAGCCGATTTTTCAGGTGACGGATTCCCCGCGCCATCCGACTCCTTAAGCTCCTTAATAAAGCTTTCTCTCGTAGCTCGCAGTGAGGGGGAGGTAATGGTCTTCAGAATGGTAACCGCTTCTTTTCCCCTACCAAGCTGGGTCATGGCACGGGCTTCTCCCAATGCAAGATATTCTCGTTCCGAGACCGGGTGATCTCGTGCTTGATTTCGAAGATCTTGCCAAACGCCCAAGGCTTTGTCCCAGTCCGGGTCGGAAATATCGAAGAAGCTTTGGGCGTACCGTAACTTGTATTCGAAGTTGTCGGGGGCCAGTTTGCTTGCTGATCGAAACGCCTCATGCATGCTGCGGTCATTGGTCTGGACTGATGCAATCCCCAAGCTCAATAAATCTTCCTTAAATAAAAACAAAAAAGTACCTAGTTGATGGTGGTAGACCGGTTCTTTTGGGGCCAGCGCAACTGCTTTCAGTAAGAAAGGAAGAGCATCGGCCAGTCGCCCTTCTTCAACGAGATAATTTGCAATGTTTTGTTTAACTACCGCTAATCGAGGATCAATTTTATCTGCTTCAAGAAATAGCCCTGTTGCATGTCGTGGCTGTCCCATTCGTCGAAGAAACTTCCCATAAAGTATGAGACCGTTAACATCTCGAGGATTGTCTTCGAGATAGGATTCGTATGCGGATAGTATTTGTTGGGCTCTTCGGGTGAGTTCTTGTTTGCTGAGAGGTTTATTGGCCCACGAGGAGTTTTTAAGAAACAGCTGTTCTCGTTCTACGATCTGCCCCAAGCGTTGAGCGGCGACGGTAATTGCCTCGTGCTTGTAAGTTTCTTTCTTTTGGGAATCCCCCACTGCAATAAAGCCGCAAAGGATGCTGCAAAGAATACTTCTTAAGTAAGGTATGCGTACCATGTGGCGAAAAGTATATATATGTCTTCTCGTTCGAAGGTTTTCAAGCTTGGATCAGTATCGTTCTATCCTGTACTCTATAAGAATAAATGAAAATTTCATTAAATATTAGCTCTGGGAAATGGATTTGGCTGGCTGCCTTGCTATTGGTTTTTACTTATAAAGTTGCAGCGGATCTTGAAGAAAAGTGGAGTCCTTCTCTTACTTATCCCGATATTATCGAAAAGGCTCAATCCGGATCTCCTTATTTTCAAGGTCTTTTGGGCATATATTTGCGGGCTGGTGAAGCGGGTTCCGCGGTGAACTTATCCTTAGCTAAGCAGTGGTCCAGTGTATCCGCAAAAAAACATCACCCATTCGGTTTATATAACCTCGCTAACCTTGCCATGCATGACGGGAATTTTGAACAGGCGACTCAGTACTATCAAGATGCGGCTCTTCGGCTTGAGCGATCGGCCTCAAGTGGAGACGCCGTGTCTCTCTTCTGTATGGGTGAAATTGATTTTCAAGTTATTCCTACTAATATTCCAAGGGCCGTAGATCATTTTCGGAAATCGGCTGAGGCGGGGTTTCCCTTGGCGCAGGCCACGTTGGGATCTTTATGCCTAAAGGGTCTGGAGATACCAGGTCACGATATTCCAAAGGGAATTGATTTACTCTCTACTGCAGCGAGAAGCCGTTCCCTTTCAGCTCGATTCAACTTAGGTATGGCCTATTACAACGGCGATGGAGTGCCTAAAAACGTGATCCAGGCTTCTCGCTGGTTTCGCCTCGCGGTGAAACAGAATTTCTCTGAGGCTCAATACACCTTGGGAGTTCTGTTGCTCGATGGCGAAGAAAATTTTCCAAAGGAAGAAGACGAAGGAGTACGACTTTTAAAACTTGCGGCCGCACAAGGGCATCTAGGAGCCAAGGAGCAACTCTACAAACGCGGGATGGGTACGCCGCCTCCCCGCGCAGTTATTGCTTCCACCGAAAAAGTTCCGATTAAGACTGATGCTGTTCAGTTGGAGGAAGCTCGTAAATATTACGCGGGAGTCGGTGTGCCTCAGGATTACGAACGAGCACTCTCGCTGTTCAGCTCTTTGGCCCGCAAAGGAAATGCGGAGTCCGCTCGCTTCCTTGGCCTAATGCTTTTAACTGGCAGAGGTTGCGAAAAAGATATTCCAAAAGCGGAAAGTTGGCTGAGCCAAGCATCTGCTTCCGGCGACAAGACAGCTACTCGGATTCTGTCCCAGTACGCTGTATTGTTTAAATGAAATCAGTTATCGCCCACCCATGCCCATTGGGCTTTTTCCTATAATTTCACAAGGACTACAAATCCAGTTCCAAAACGGCTTCTAATGCGTGGGAGCCATGGGAGTCAAAATCACTGGCGGAAGCCGTAGAAAAGTACTTGTATCCAAATCGCCCTGATA
>JABHOU010000105.1 GCA_018695085.1 Opitutia bacterium
CGGCCTTTTTACCCATCCGGTAAACAAAATGAAGAAGTCGGGTGGCAGTGGCGAATACTTGCCGTGGGAATTTCCGCTGGCATTTTGGATGGAAAAGGAAGGATACGATGTGTCCTATATTTCCAATATCGATACGCACTCCGACCCGCAAGGATTGCTTAGATCCAAGGGGTTTATTTCTGTTGGGCACGACGAGTACTGGAGTTTGGAAATGTACGATAATGTTCGAAAAGCCCGGGATGAAGGTGTCAACCTCGCCTTCTTTGGAGGTAATTCCGTTCTTTGCGTCGCTCCTCTTCTGCCCAATACCAGTGGTACTCCCAATCGGGCAACCCGTCGCGAAGGGTGGTTCATGCCGGTGCAGGATGAAATTCCTGAAACAGTCAAGAGAAGGCTGCTCAATCAAAGAGACTTTGAAATGAACATGGGGCCGGATGGTGCTCAGTTGATGGGAGGACGCATGGACAAAGATCAAAAGACCGGTCGTGGCATGGGATGTGGCAATTGGACCTGCTCCATGCCTGAGCATTGGCTTTTTACGGGTACGGGAATGAAAAAAGGAGACTCAATCAAAGGTCTTGTTGGATGGGAGTGGCACGGGGCTCCTGCCATGGACCTGCCCGGTATGAGCGTTGTCGCGAGGGGCGATGCCACCATCAACGGAAGAAATGTGGGCCAATACAGTGCAACCCTTTACGACGGGCCCAAAGATAATGTTGTCTTTAACGCAGCCACGATTTGGTGGGCCAACGGATTGTCCATTCCTCCTGGACATGTCAATCCATCGAGGCACGGGGTTGTGCAACAAGGACCTGACAAACGCGTTCAGCGTATCACGCACAACCTGTTTCAACGGATGATCTCGTGAAGAATTTTATCCGACATCAGAGGAAATGCATATTAGTGTCGTGCAACCTTCTCGTGGCTTTCTTCCTGATATCCTTTTCCGGCTGTATTGCCGGTGCGGATTATGAAGACAGAACAATCAATGTTTACCGAAGTACAGGACCGAAAGTATTGGAACAGTTCAAAGTCACTCGTTTTAAGAAAGAAATCTCGCTACCCAAAGCCACCGAGACTCCAGACGAGATCCTATTCCGAGTCATTGACACCGAAATCAAACGGAGCGGGCAGCTCGTTTATGCATCCCTCTCATTATCCACGATTCATGCGGAAGCTGATAAACTCCAAAAGTTATTCCCCGAACTTCGTATTACCGTTGTGCATACTCCCTTTGCAGAGTGGAACCGGTCATGGATCAGTGTTGTAGAAAAAAAGGGCAAGTATCGACCTGAGGTCATATATCTCGATGAAAATTGCTGCCCGGAGGAATATAAGTCGATGACAGAGGAAGATTTTGATAAAATCGTTTCGGACTTTTTTGCCGGTGACTATGATATTCTCCTTTGCGGCAATAGCTTTTACAATATTCACCACTTGTACAAACGCAATTCTCCCATCGGTAAGCCCGCACTCATAGAGAAGTCAACCATCCGCTTGAAGAGTCAAGTGAAGGGTAAGAAATGGAGGTTGATGGACGGCATTTGGCGGGCAGAGAAAACAGGAACACGAGAGTACGCCGTCGAACCGGCAGATCAGGAAGCCGTTCAGATTATTGAAAACCTGTACGGTGAAAAGTAATCACTTCTGACATGAAAGAAAGGATGAAAAGAAACGCCATAGTCCCAATACTTTATGCCCTCCTTGGTATGCTTTACCTCGGTGCATTGCCATCTGAGGCAAACGACGACACCAAACAGCGAACTCTAAAACTCCAACCGGAAGCGGATACGGATGGGGATGGCGTCCTCTCCAATGCTGAAGAGTCGGTGCTCATCCGAAGGGCTTTGAAGCGTTATCCCAATGCCGATACAAATGGAGATGGCACTTTGTCCGATGCGGAGAAGCTAAGGCTGCTTGAAAGGGGAGAAGCCAAAAGGAAAAAGAAAAAGGATGCTGACCGATCTTCTGCCAGCAGTCGCATGACCAACAATTTTACTACTTCGGGATTGATCAAGGCGAAAGCGCTCCAGTCGCATGGGATATCTGAGGAGCAGCTTGATTCGCTTGCAGACATCATGAGTCAGGCAGTTAAAGACAATCAGGTTGCCGGCGCCTCCTTTGTCGTCGTGCACAAAGGTGAAGTCGTTTTTCGTGAAGGGTTCGGATATGCCGATATCGAATCCAGGCGCCCCTTCACAGCAGACGAACTGCTACCGATCGCCTCGGTTTCAAAACCTTTCATGGCAAGCGTGGTCATGGCTCTGGTGGATCAGGGCGAGTTGAAACTGGAAGATCCGGTGGAGAAGTACCTTCCTGAGTTCAGAGGGAAACGAGTCAAAGGCAACAAGCAGCCGGCAAAGCCGATGACGATCCGCCAGCTCATTTCGCACACTGCCGGCTTCTGGGGGAACGAGAATATCACTCCTGAGAAAAGGGATCTGATCCGTAATTTCGAACGTTCTCTGGATGACACCATTGATCTGGTTTCGAAGTACGATCTTGCTTACGAGCCGGGAACGAAATGGGTCTATTCCGGCGTCGGTTATTGTGTCTTGGGCCGCGTGCTGGAAGTCGCTCTTGGTAAGTCGTTAGAAGTGATTTCGCAGGAGACTTTGTTTCGTCCTTTGGGCCTGAGCAACACGACCTTTCTGCCTTCTAGGGAAATGCGAAAGACGGTGCCCACTGCTTATAACCGAGAAGGTGGACAACTAAAGGCAAAAGCTTCATTGGCGGAAATTGATGAACTCCGCTTCATTCTGCCGGGAGGCTCGCTCTTCACGAACTTGGACGAGCTTGCTGCTTTCGGACAGATGCACATGAACGACGGCTTCTATAACGGAAAGCGGGTCCTCTCCGAAAAATCAGTCACCGAAATGCGAAAGCTTCAGTGGCCTGTGCGTCGCGACAAAACCTACGGGTTGGGATGGTTTCGAGAAGATGTTTCCGAGTTGGGCTTGGCCGACAAAACATATCATGGTGGCTCCTTGGGCGCCCACTTGCGGATCGATCGGCGGCGGAAACTGGTCTGGGCTTTTCTCGTTCATCAAAGCGGCCCCCAGGTGAAGCCTTTGAAAGACAAGCTTATCGATCAGGTGAACGAG
>JABHOU010000022.1 GCA_018695085.1 Opitutia bacterium
GATTTTCTTGATGTCGCGCTGAACCAAGGCGCAAAAACCTGCGTACAAGCCCATGGCGGCTCCAAGCAAAGCAATAAAGGACAAGGCTTCCGTGGTAAAAAGAAAATCTATGCGAGCCAGCAAGTAGATACCGGCGGCAACCATGGTGGCGGCATGGATAAGAGCCGATACGGGAGTCGGTCCAGCCATGGCATCGGGCAACCAAACCTGCAGAGGAAACTGGGCAGACTTCCCGATAAAACCGCAGGCCAAGGCCAACGCGATGCCGGTAGTGGCTCGAGCGGGATCGGAAGCCATAAGCTGGCTCAGTTCGGAAAGGTTTACGGTGCCAAATATCCAGTAAGTCAACACGATGCCGATGAGGAAGCCGAAGTCCCCCACCCTGTTGACGATAAAGGCCTTCTTCGAGGCATCGGAAGCTTCCTTGGTATGAAAATAGTGAGCAATGAGCATGTAGGAGCTAAAGCCGACCAGCTCCCAGAAAACGAAAATCAAGACCAAGTTGTCGGCCAAGGTAATACCCAACATGGAGAACATGAAGATGGACAGACCTCCAAAATAACGTGCCTTCCCGGCATCGTCGGCCATGTAACCGAGGCTAAATACGTGAATCAAGAAACCAACGAAGGATACGACGAAGAGAAGAGCCTTGGACTCGTTCCTGGCTTCGGGATCATCGATCCGGAAATCGGCCACAACCTTGAAGTCGGCGATTTCCAGCCAAGTCACACCGGAGTCCGCTATCGTATCCCCGGATTCAGGGACACTGGACGCCGTTTCCGAAAATATGATCTGCAACGACAGCAAAAGTATCGCTCCAGCAGCAGCGACGGAAACGTATGAGGCAATTTTTCCGTTCCGACGAAGAAACAGCAGGATTGTCGCTGCCGAGACAAACGGAATTAAAAGAAGCGTACCGGTTGTGATGTCCATTTTCCTAGTTCTTGAGCATGGTCAGGTGCTCGGAAAATACGCTTTGCCGTTTTTTGTATAGGGCCACCAGCAGGGCCAAACCTACTGAAACCTCTGCCGCAGCCACGGTCATTATGAAGAAAACGAACAGGCTGCCATCCATATTTGCGCTATGCCGGGAAAACGCAACGAGAGCCACGTTTACGGCATTGAGCATAAGCTCCAGAGACATGAGGACGAGTAGCAGGTTTCGTCGCAAGACGACACCAAGGAACCCGACCGAAAAAAGCAACACGGACACAATGAGGAAATCTTGAACGCCAATGGTATCCATTCCTTAGGCTTCCTCCGATTGGGGGTTCGTGGTGCCGGGAGAAGGACCATCGGCTTTATTGTGGGCGTCAACGTCATCGGTTTTTTTGCTCAACACGATCACGCCAACCATTGCGGCAAGCAAAAGAAAGCCAGCCACTTGCAAGGGCAGCATGTATTTGGTGAAGAGCCCGTAGCCAAAGCTTTTAACACTCTTAGAGAACACAATGTTGGCGCCTGCGGCCGAGGTTTCCTCGGTCACATCTTGCCAGTGATCGGCTGAATCGGTAGCCACGGTGGCCACTCCTGAATACTCGAGGGTCAGCACTGTCAAAAGCCCCACGCCTAGAAGAGCGATAAAACCGGAAAGAATACGTTTCTTGGACAACTTAGCTCCCTTGCCGGAATCGGGCCCCACGTCCATCAACATGATGATGAACAGGAAAAGAACCATAACAGCTCCCGCATAGACGAGAACTTGTAATACGGCCAAAAAGAAAGCCTCCAGCAAAACGAAAAGCGAGGCCACGCCGACCAAGGACAAGATCATGAACATCGCGGCAGTTACGGGATTGCGACTTAGGATCACGGCCAAGCCCCCTCCCACCGATATGGCGGAAAAGACGTAAAACAAAAAATCTACTAGGCTTAGGTTCATCGTTCTTAGTGAGCGTTGCCCGATTCCTCGTCGGCCTTTTTCTTGTCCCACTTGAAGTGCTTGTCGGGCAAGGTTCCCCCCAATTCATAAAGCTCTTCCTTGTTGTTGATCATTTCCTCGCGGGAATAACCGGACAAAGAATAATTCTCCTGAAGAAAGATGGCTTCCTCCGGGCAAACTTCCTCGCAATATCCACAGTAAATGCACCGAAGCATATTGATCTCAAATTCTTCGGGAGCTTTTTCTACGTGAGAACGCTCCTCATCGTCCTCCGGCACGTGACCGGGAGTGATACGAATTGCCTTTGGCGGGCAAACGAACTCGCACAATTGGCAAGAAACGCATTTTTCTCGACCATTGGGATCCTTGACCAGAGTGGGTACGCCACGGTAGCCACGAGGGATAGCCGGGCGTTGCTCGGGATACTGGAGGGTCACCTTCTTTTTGAAAAGGTTGGAAAACGTCGTCTTTAGTCCGGATGCGATTTGAGGAAGGTACGTGCGCTCGGAAAGAGAGAGCGGTTTGCGTTCCATTACGACTGTCTTAATCATCGGCTCGTCCTCCAAAGGTTCATGACGCGGCGGCTTGATCGAGGTAAGTCACCAAAATCACATAGAAGATCAAGTTGACCAAGGCCAAGGGCAAGAGCTTGGCCCAGCCCAGCTTCATCACTTGATCATAACGAAAACGCGGGAGGGTCCAACGAACCCAAATAAAGAAAAAGATGAGGCAGAAAGTTTTGGCAAGAAACCATCCTACACCCAGAAGAGAACCGATCAAACCCGGAGCCCAAGGATCGGCTACCCACGGCAAGAAGTGCCATCCGCCGAGAAACAAAGTCGTAAAGATAGCCGAACCAATAACCACGTGAGCATACTCAGCCACAAAGAAAATTCCGAATTTGAAACTACCATACTCCGTATGAAAACCACCCACTAGATCGGTTTCCGACTCCGGCATATCGAACGGCAAGCGATTGGTTTCGGCAAACAATGCGATAAGAAACAAAAAGGCAGAAAAGGGCTGAATGAGTACGAGCCAAGGAGCGTTTTCTTGAGAATTGACGATGGAGACAAGACTTAATCCGCTTTCGGTCATGCCCGGAGCGTTGACCCAAAGAAAAACGGGTAAAACCGAAAGCCCCATGGCGAGCTCGTAGGAAATCATCTGGGCGGAGGAACGAATCCCACCGAGGAAAGGATACTTGCTGTTCGAGGACCAACCGGCCAATACGATGCCATAGACACCTAGGGAGGAGATCGCAAAAACGAAGAGAATGCCCAGGTCTACGTTGGCCAGCACCAGTGGAGTGGTGTGGCCTTCGGCATTTGTGAATTCCCCGAAGGGAAGCACCGTCATGGTGGTGAGGGCGGGCACCAAGGCCACAATGGGAGAAAGGTAATAATAAAATTTGTTTACGTGCCCGGGAACGATTTCTTCCTTGAAGAGAAACTTCAAGCCGTCGGCCAATGGTTGAAATATGCCAAGATTCCGTAAAAAAGGCCCGATAATGGGTATCGCGGAAACAAAGGGAAGCACGGTGCGATTAGGACCGACTCTACCCTGCATCCATGCGCAGACTTTGCGTTCGGCCAATACCGTATAACCGGCAATGCTCATGACTACGCTCACCATTACGACGGCGTAGGTCACCTTCAATGCGAGCATCTGTATAAGTTCGATGTCCATATCAGTTGCTTAAGTATTGGCAGCCTTGGGCTTAGCCTTCGCCTTTTTTTTGACTTTGGCCGGAGCAAAATTAAGGGACGGTCCCTCAACATAGGGAAGGTCAGCTAATTGGCCGGGATCCAGAGCGAGGCCATCAGAAGGAATTTCGCGAAAGGCGATTCCCTTGAGGCAAGATACTCGGAGTTTGCCGATTTCATTCCAGAGAGATTCTAGTCCGATAGATTCTGCGACTTCCCCCGACAACTCCGCGGCAATACGATTGAGGACAAGAAAATCGGGAACAAGCCCTGCGGGTCCGGGAACAGCTTGAAAGAATTTCTGAAGACGGAAGTTTCGATTGATGAAGGTTCCGCTCTTCTCAAAAACCGTAAGGCCCGGCAATACGACGTCGGCCACCTTGCTAGTTTCATTCTCATGGGTGCCGACGTATATGATCTTGGCCTTCTTTATCTGCTCTTTGGTGATGCCGAGGGAAAAGAGGTCTTCGTTCACCACGAGAAGCGTCTTCACGGCACCTTTCCCCAATTGAAGAGCCAGTGGTTTCAAATTGTCGGAAGGATATTTTTTCACCATCCCGGTGGCCAATGCACCACGAAGGTTGGGTGAGCGGTCAGCCGAGAGCAACAAACCGTCGTCGTCACCAAAGTGACCCGGAAGATGTGTTTTGGCCTTCGTTTGATCAGCAAGTTTGCGAAGAAGATATTGCTCCTCGACGGAAGAATTACAGGACCCGACAATGGCAATTTTATCCTTAGAGAGCAATTCCACCGAACGGGCTACTGCACCATCAAGAGTAACCTCGGCGCCATCGGATTGGTGAGTGGTCAAACGACTTTCGAAGCGGACCTGTTTGAATAGCTCTCGGCCGCTATCGGTCATCCAAGTATCGTTGACTGCATCGTTACGACGCGGAGTGATCCGGTAGATTTGCCCCTCTCGACTTTCCACCAAGGTGTTAGCGCCGGCACTGCTTTCGGTACAAATGCTGGGAGATTCCTTCGAAAACCAAACCCGCATCTTGAAACGGAAGTCAGAACTGGTCAAAGCGCCGACCGGGCAAATGTCGACGGTATTGAGCGAATAGTTATTGGAAAGCTCCTTTCCGGGGAAACAAGTTAGAGTGGA
>JABHOU010000021.1 GCA_018695085.1 Opitutia bacterium
ACCAAAAACCATGAAGCGGTTGACTCTTATCTTATGTTTTTTTCATGTAGCAATTATTGCTCAGGGACAAGAGCCCGTACAAACCATTGCATTCGGCTCTTGCCTCAAGGAAAGTCGCCCACAGCCGATTTGGAAAAGTGTTATAGCGACAAACCCTAATGTTTTTGTCCTGCTCGGCGACAATATCTACGGCGATACCCGAGACATGGCGAAACTGAAGGCAAAATGGCATGTATTCGAAGAGAAGCCGGGATTCCGAAAGTTACGTGAAAATTGTCGTATCCTCGGCATCTGGGATGATCATGACTATGGTGAAAATGACGCAGGAATCGAATATCCCAAGAAAATCGAGTCCCAACAGATCTTTCTCGATTTTCTCGGTGAGCCCAAGGATTCCATTCGCCGCAAGACGGCCGGGACTTATGATGCCGTCACCATCGGCCCGAAAGGAAAACGGGTTCAGTTCATCCTATTGGACACTCGCTATTTTCGCACCGCCCTGAAACGCGCTCCAAAACGAGAAAAAGGCAAAGGTCCCTATGGACCGGATGAATCGGACAAGGCAGAGGTACTTGGCGAAGCACAATGGAGCTGGCTGGAGAAAACACTGCACGAGCCAGCGGAGGTCCGCATCATCGCATCTAGTATTCAAGTCGTTTCAACGACACACGGTTGGGAAACCTGGGGAAACTTCCCAAAAGAAAGGGGACGTTTCCTTGAGTTGCTCAAGAAAACCAAGGCCAACGGCGTAATTATTCTCAGTGGAGACCGCCATTCCGCCGAAATATCCAAGTTGGACGAAACCCTACCCTACCCTCTCTTCGACGTTACCTCCAGCGCCATGAACCAAACACAAAAGCCCGGCAAAGAAGAAAACCCGCACCGAGTGAGCGATCGCTACTTCAGGGAAAACTTTGGCGTACTGAAGATCAATTGGTCGACATCAGCACCTCGTGTCACCATGGAAATTCGAGACCTTGTCGGCAAAGTGGTTCGCACGGCACAGGTCGACCTTCCTTAATCCGGTAAACCTCGACAGGTCGCCTTGACTTCCTTTGGTTCCAAGGAATAGGATAAGCTAATGCTGATGAACCAGCCCATAGCCAACGGACACCTCTCGGGCGGCGTCTCTCGTCGTACAGCTATACGGGCGGGAGCTCTTGGATTAATGGGCGGTTTAGGCATGGGTGAACTCGCAAGTCTACGCGCCACTCCAGATTCAGGCGACACGATCCCCGTCGGTCGGGCAAAGTCCGTAATATATATTTTTCTTTCCGGAGGATTAGCCCAACACGAAACCTTCGATATGAAGCCCGATGCACCCATTGAGAACCGGGGCGAGTTCAACCCAATACCCACGAAATCATCGGGCATCCATATCTGTGAACACTTGCCGAAACTGGCAAAAATTTCGAACAAATGGGCCCTTGTCCGCTCCCTTACTCATCGCCACAATGAGCATTCTCAAGGACATCACGTTATGCTCACGGGTCGTTCGGAAGAACCCGACGGCTTCAAACCCAACAAGCCCCAAGATACGGACGACCCCAGCATAGCGGCCATTTGCAACTCACTCCTCCGTCCGAGTGGCTCAGCTCCAACTCCTGTAGTCGTAATGCCCGATAAGATCGTTCATCGGACTGGTCGTGTGATTCCCGGGCAATTTGCCGGTCGCATGGGTAAGAGCCGAGACCCTTGGCTTTTGGAAGTCTCTCCTTACCACCCCCTTCATTACGGTGCCTACCCGGAATACCTCTTTCATCATGCCGGCGGCGCAAAAGAGGAGACTGGACTTGCCTTTCGGTCACCGCAACTGTCTCTGCCTGCCGGATTGAACCTGCAACGGGTGAATGACCGAGCTTTCCTGCGTCAGGATCTGGAGAACCAATCACGGGCTTTGGAAAGCATGGCGGGAGACGAGGCTTTCGACAAGTATCGCGAAGCCGCAGTCGACTTACTTGCCAATGGCGATGCCCATTCCGCATTCGATCTCTCGAAGGCCGACCCGATACAAATCGAGCGCTATGGTGACCACAGCTTCGGTTGGTCACTTCTCATGGCCCGCAACCTAGTCGCTTCCGGGGGGAACCTTGTGCAAGTGAACTTGGGCAACAACGAGACTTGGGATACCCACCAAGCCGCTTTCCCAAGCCTCAAGAACTTTTTGCTCCCCCCCCTCGATCATTCCTTGAGCGCACTGCTGGAAGACCTCGACGGTTCCGGTCTGCTGGATGAAACAATGGTGGTCGTAGCCAGCGAATTTGGCCGTACGCCTAAAATCTTCAGGCTCCCGAGTGCAAAGCTGCCTGGTCGGGATCATTGGGGTGCCGTTCAGTCCGCCTTTTTTGCCGGAGGAGGCGTGAGAGGAGGAACGGTCATCGGTTCATCCGACAAGATCGGAGGTTATCCGGAGGAGGATCCGCAAAAGCCCGAGAACTTTGCCGCCACCATTTACGATGCCTTGGGAATTCCGCGCGGTGCTCATTGGGAGGACTTGGGGGGACGGCCCTACCCCGTTTATCATGCCGACCCCATCGGCGGACTAACTTGATTGATTGCAGTTTTCGGGATCCGTAGACGGCAGACTCACTCGAATCTTTCGGCCAGGAGTGTGGGGTCGGTGCCGAGGCTACCGTAAAGACGATCGAGAGCGTCGGAATCATCGAGGCGAGCGAGAGCATCGGCACAAAATTCTCGGCCTTCAACCAGTCCGAGGCGTTTGGCTGTTTCTTGATTGGTCTCGTCCTTGAGAAATTCGGTTACGTAGTCGAGACGCCCTTGCCAGTACTGCCTGGTAACTTCTAGTCGGGCGACCAGACGTTCTTTATACCATTCCGACGTCAAGATTTCATCGGCATCAAAAAGCTTTCTGAACTCAGGATCATTGAGACCGTGCCCTTCCCAATCGCCATGAGCCATAACGTTTAACAACGCACGCAAAGGTGGGCAAGCTCGCTCCACTGATCCATCCTCGAAATAACGCAGGGCCACATCGCACTGGGCCTCCACGATGTTTGCGACGCTTTCGGCGTATTCGTCGGGATCCTGCAGTTCCGGCCGCAACATTTCATCGGGAAATACGGATACTGGGTCGGTAAAGATTCGGCCTAGGAAGGCGTGGGCGAAGCGACGGGTGATCCGGTATCCCAGACGGCTGGAAGGATAGGTCTTTCCGTTGTGGGTGAAGTCGGGGACAGGCTCGAGAAACCCTTTAGCAATCATTTGCCGTGGATCGTTTTCTTCTTTGAGGAAACGGCTCCAAATTTCAGGAATCAAAAGGCTTACGTCGTGGTTGACTTTGTATTTTGGGCCGATGCACCCTGCGGAAGTAACGAAAGCTCCCTGCCGCGTGGCGGCGTAGGAAATCAGGGCGGCATTAAGGTCATGGATGGGCAAGATGGCGTTGAAGGGGCCCTTGGTCATCGCGCCTTCCGAACCTGCTCCCGTGGTCGAGGGGGATTTCCCCGTGAGGCTCGCTATGCAGTCCATAAAGAACTCGGGCAATTCCAAATAGTGGATCGGGGCAAAACAAGAAAGCGGCCGAATCCCGTTCTTGGCGTCTCCTGCATTGTTGCGACGTCCCGGGAGCACGGCCCGCACGGGGTACATAACCTTCTTTTCCATAGAAAGGCTGCGCCGCATGCGGGTTCCCAATCGAGCAAGATATACGGAACGAGGATCGAGCAGATCGGGACGAGTCTGGAGGTAACGGGGATTCTTGGATGGCTTTCCGTCTACAAGACGAGGCTTTGCCGAGGAGACAAAATAATTCGTGCCTTCCTCGCTTTCTGCAGCCTCGCGGATAAGGGCTTGCATGGGTTCAGTATATTCCTCGAAATCGAGGGTCTTTTCCACTTGAGCAATCCCTTCCTCGCGGGTAAGAGGTTGAAAATTGCTTATAAAGTTTCCAGGTGAGGAAAGGTCGATTTCCGTTTGCTTGTCGAAGCCACGTAGAATCGCATCGTCCGGGCGCTGGAATAGACGGTATTCACAGTTGTGAACAAACTTGACCGACTCCCCAAAAGAACCGGGGCCTATGTCGTAGAGAAGACCCTGGGGCGCTACGGTGGAGGCGGTTATATCGTCCTCCGCAATGAGTTTCACTGCGGGTATGAAGTCTTTTCTCAGGGCAAACAGTCGCCACGCTCCGTTCTCGTCGAATCCAACCCGGAGATGGCGCGTGATTAGCTTTTGGCCCTTGTAACGAAGTTCATTGGCGGGCT
>JABHOU010000115.1 GCA_018695085.1 Opitutia bacterium
CTTATTTTATTAAGTGCCTGCTTCTGCTCAGCTACTGCCTCGGTCGTGGTTTCGGCGATATTGGCTACTTGCTGGGTGACGCTCTGAACCTTATCCCCTCCCCCCGCCACTTCCTCGCTGACGTTGCTCACGGTAGCTTTTACGCCAGCGACCTCTTGACTCACATTGGAAACGGAAGCCTTCACGCCGGCCACCTCGTCAGTTACGGTGCTGATCTTCTCGCCCACTCCGGCAAGTGAGGTGCCGACAGTCTTGAGGTCCGTGCCCACATCCTTGAGACCGGAATTGAGGGCATCGATACGATCATCGATGGCGGCAGTGGACTTTACGAGTTCGTCTCCACGTTTCCGTTCACTGGCGAGAGCAGCCTCAGCCTTCGCCGCAGCCTCGGCCTTCGCTTTGGCCTGTTCCTCGGCTTTGGCCAGGTCTACCCTCGCCGCAGCCACTTGAGACTCAGTACGGGCTTTCTGGGCAGCCAATTCATCGGCCTGTTTTTTGGCATCTAAGAGATTTGACGCGAGCAGCTCGACTTCCTTTTTTGCAGCCGCATTACGAGCAAGGAGTTCTTCGCGCTTTCGCTCGATGTCCTCTTTGTCTTTCTCCAACTTGACGGCAGCTTGAGCGGCTTCGTCAATCGCCACTTTGTTTTCGGCGATAACGTCGTCCTTTTGGGCAATGAGGTCCTCCTTTTGTTCCAATTCTCGTCGGCGTTCTTCAATTTCTTGCTCGAGACGAAGTTTTTCATTCTCCAGATCATCTTTGTCACGAAGCAGGTTCGCTTCTAGAGTTTCGTTGGTAGCCTCGAGTTCGGCCACGACGTCGTCGTAGTTTTCGCCATCCGAAACCCTTTCCATTACCTCCTTGGAAACAACTTTTTCCTGATCTTGAGCTATGACGGCATCCGCCGGCACGTCAAAACGCGCCAAGGCGAGTATGCTTAGCAGCAGAAAATCGCAAACAACAAGGAGTAGACTACGGTTCATACCTCTTTTGCTCCGCTTGCATGATGAGCAAGTGGTTCCGATAAGGCCTCACGAAGAAAATTTTCAAGGCGGCCACGAAGAGAATCCCGAAGAGGGTGGAGGTGTAGGCGCCGATGAGCGCATCCTGCTTAACGTTTAGCACGAGCAGTAGAATCAGGGAAAAGACAGTCCCGCCCAATCCGACGTAAAGCCCGAGATCGAAGAGAGTGTCCTCGTTATCGAGCAAATCGACTTTCAACCGAGGGTCAGCCTCTTCACGTTTTACTTGCGAAATGCGTAACAAGCAGAAGACGAAAATCACCAACTGCATGAGAAAAAACGTACCGGCCACCGCTCCGGTTACAATAGTTAAGTTGTTATCCGGCATAGCTTCGTCCTTGGCCGACATGAGCAGATTCGCAAGCGCAAAATCAAAACCAGCCACGGAAACTTGCCCCCGGGGGGTTTGCAAGAGTGTGGGTTCGAGCAAAAAAAGAATAAGTACGCTGGCCATGGAACCCAAAGTGAAACTGCGTAAAAACCGCAAAATCGGCGAGCCTATGCTGCGACTATAGTCGGGCTTTGGAAGAAGATTGGCTATGGCTGTGCTGAACAACGCCCCCGCAATCAGAAAAAACGACAATTTCAGAAACATGGCCGTTTTTCGGTAGGCGTGAGAGAACCACGTCAACACTGTGCCACCGACAACAGGAAATACAGGCTGAATCGCACTCAACACGGGCCCCGGTTTGTGCACGGGCTTACGCATTTGCAAAAGATACTTCAGCGCCTCGGTGCCATGCCCCATGGCAAACTTAATATCATCCAAGGCGGCCACGGTGGCGTCTTCGTCTCCATCCGCATCGTAAACTGGGAACGCCTTGACGTAGGCAAGCGCACCCGATGGGTCTCCCGACAACAAGGTAGCGGCATAAACGACGGAAAGTTCTTGCTGAAATCGTTTCTCCGTTTCCACACGCTCGGAGTATAGGTCTTCAAGCTCAATTTTCTTTCCCTCTGTTTCCTCGGGAACCAAGGAAGAAATCTCTCTCCTGACGGCCTTGATTTTTCCTGCCACCTCCGAAAGAGGACGATTCCGCATTCGGATGAGGGTCGCGAGGTCGAAGACGCCTTTCAAATCGGGGCAGCGCTTCGTAACTTCGGCCATCTGAATCAAGTTTAGCTTACGAGCCAACTGATGAGCCGCCCAATAAAAAGCCCTTAATTTTTCTTTCGCTTCCAAGTTGCCCGCCAACAAACCCTGTGAAAGTTTTCCGAGTTCAAAACCGACTTCTGGGCTAAAATAATCCTTTTCAATAGCCATGGCGGTACCCACCATCATGGGGACGAGCATCGGATAGGGAAGCCAGCGACCATGTTCTTCCAGCTTGCCGTCCGGCCCAATGACGCCCCCTAGCATAACCTCGTAGCCACCGTCTTCAGTTGGACCGGCTTTGATAATACCGATACGCGAGAGGGTTGATGAATAGTCGAGAGAAGCCAGGTCCGGTGCATCAAGAACACTGGCATTGGCCTCCATGTTCATTTCGCTTCCTTCACGACGAAGAGAAAAGCCTCTGGGCAATGAATCTTCGGGAGCCAAGGATTGCCGAGCTTCGACCAAGCAACCATCCCTAATCTCAGCCTCACTGGCATTGGCGTCAATTTCAGCCTTTGATCGTAGTGCAACCGAGACCAACAAGCGACGCTGAGGGAAAAAACGAAAGTTTTTCAATCGAATAAGCTTAGTTCCGGGAAAATTGGTCAAATTCGGGTCATTGATTACCTTGGCCCAAAACGCGCCGGGTCGACCCTCCTTGGGTATGCTCGCCAAAATGGCCTGCACGTTCTTGTTCGAGCTACTTTCCTCCAACCGCTTCCAAAGGTCGCCCCTAGTTGCCGCTCTATTGTAAACGAAATATGCGGAAAACCGCTTTTGCTCTCTGCTGTATTCGTCAAGGCCCCCGAAATACTCTCGAAAGGTC
>JABHOU010000155.1 GCA_018695085.1 Opitutia bacterium
AAGCTTAGATGTCCAAAAGTGCTTCCAGCGCCTTGTCCTTTTCAGGACCTGAATGGAAATCCAATGCACGAACGTAACGTGGATGGCTTTCGGCAGGAGTCTTCTGGTCTTTGAGAATCTTCGCCAAGTAACTTGGGGCGGCTTTTGAGCGCACTCGCCATATGATGTCCCGACCGGCAGAGGTGTTCCACTTGTCGCCAACCTTGGCGAGCCACGCAGAAAAGCAGGCTTCGGCATTCAAGTCGGAAGAAAGGCCTAGCGCTTCCAAATACCATCGATCCTTTCCGTCATGGTGAATCGCAAGCTCCGCCCAAAGCTTGGCTGCCTGAGAGGTCTTTTCATGCCTTAGAGCAATGGCGCATTCGCGACGGACTTGAGAGGATTTGTCCGAAACCAGTTTCCGCACGACCTCGATGGTGTTAAGATCAGCCGATTGTCGGGTGAGGCGAAGACCAACTATGCGAATATCTGGATCCTTGTCCTTGATCGCGATGTCTACGTAGTGTTGCCCCTTACTCTCGATCTTGCCTAGAAGCCAAAGCGCTCGAGCTCGAAGCCGTGGATTGGAATCGGACCACAGCTTTTGCAAGGTCGCCTCTGCCTTCTTGCCCTGCTTGCGAAGAGCATGCCAAGCAAGGTATCGCGTTGCTTGATTGGGACTCTCCAGGGCAGCAATAGCTCCATCGATACTGGAAACGTCTACCTTGGGCGATTTGTATTTGTGGCCATCAGGCGCAACCATGAAAAGCCGTCCGCGTTCCAAGTCGCGCATGTTGTGCCCGCCCACGCCAGGATCATACCAGTCCGCTACCATAAGTGAGCCATCGGGTGCCGCGACCACATCGGAAGGCCGAAACCATTTGTCACGACTTGCTCCGTTAAGAATATCAACGACCTCGCCGTCATAGCCCGCCCCGCTCTTCGTTACGGGATACGCCCGGACGACACTGGGCCCAGCATCGCAATGGATGACCTGTCCTTGAAAAACCTTTGGCAGAAGAGTGCCTTCGTAGACCATTATACCGGTGGGTGAACCCGCCCCCGTTTGGAGGAGGTTGGGCATTACGCCTGGATCGTTAAGATGCCAATGACGCAGAGGAATGTCAGCCTCGATATTGGTCCGCTTGTCCCGCCATCCCTTTCCACTGAACTCACCTCGATATCCATAGTTGCCGAATTCCATGACATAATTGATGCGTACTCCACGGTTTCCGTCATCATCATTGTCGGATTGCCAAACGGTTCCAAAGCTGTCTACCGCCGCCTCCCAATTATTACGGAAATTCCAACCCAAGGTCTCGAATTCCGATCCGTCCTCGTTGCAACGAAATACCATGCCTTGTTGGTATGGCTTGCGTTTGTCATTCACCTCGTTACCGGCAAGGTCGATGATGGGTTTTCCGTCCTTATCCTTGATTTGACGCCCACTATTCCCAAAATTGAAGTAGAACTTGCCGTCGGGACCGAAGTGTACGGCGTGAATCCCATGATCATGTTGCGTACCTGAAATACCGGTGAAGAGAGGCATAGGAGGTCCGTCCGGTTTGTCATCTCCGTCTTTGTCCTTGAACACCGTAATACGATCACCGACTGCAACGACGATCTTGTCTCCGAAAACACTCACGCCATGAGCGGAATCAATGTCGCGACCCTGATAGAAAGTCTTTACCTTGTCCGCCTTGTTGTCACCATCAGTGTCTTCAAGGATAAGAATGCGATCACCCTCGGCTCGCTTGTTTTTATGCCTGCGATAGTTAGTCACTTCGCAGACCCAGATGCGTCCACGGTGATCCACATCAATAGCGGATGGGCTCAATATCATGGGTTCACTCGCGAAAAGGGTGGCTTTAACTTCTTCATGAACATAGAGGTTTTCAACTGCATGAGCGGGATCACCTTGATCGCCAACACGACCACCTGAACCTTTAGGGCCAGATACTGAAGCACCGGCAAAAATCGGTTTTTGTGCAAATACTTGAAACTGCACGCTCGCTTGATTTCCGCAGGCCCTTTGATTGGCACCGCCATCGTCCAAGGCTCCTTTGGATAGAAATCGAGTAAACCGGTGGTTCCTCGGCAATTTGTAACTAATTAACGAATCGGCATGGGTTCCTATCCCCTCTACGGATTTGCCGTCGACCTTCATGGCTCCGCCATTAGCATTTTGGTTAAGCTTAACGCTACCAAAACCGGAGGAAGAAGAATTCCATTTGATGGAGGTAAGTTTTGTCTCCTTCCCGCTAGTATCTACAAGACGTGGGTTCACCCAATCCGCCCAGTCGCAAGCAAACCCGTTGCCGGCATCGCTTACAAATAAATGCAATTCCTTCGCACCCTTAAGATCCACGGAGATATCGACGGCATGACCGGATGTGTTCTTCGTTACCGTCTTACTGGTGAAAAGAGGTTTTGCCTTTTCCGAGGCAGGAGAAGTCTTTTTAGGCGACAAGGATGCGCCCTTGGGAGCTTTCCCGTTGAATTCCTTAAGCTTTTCCGAGATTTGTTCAGGAGCCCAGCCACGGGGGGAGTAGTCTTGGTTAGACTGAAGGTCCCCAACACTTACTTCACCAGCTGAAACACCACTTTTGGCGATATCGACTTTGGCAATCCAAGCGATGGCATTGAGGGTGAGGCGACGGAAATTATCGGAACCCCAATTGACATGGTTGTGTCCACCGGTAAAGCCAAAGCCACGACCATCACTATAGTCCTTGCCGCGTTGATAAGCCCAAGCGACATGCTGAGCTTCTTTGCGTTTAAGAACAGCCTCGCGCACATGGGGGTTGCCACTATGCGCACCATCCCTGCGCTTGAGGGTATCGGCACTCGGCATCGCCGAGAGAACCGGCGTAACGCCGTTCATGTTTTCGCGAAAACGCATGTGGTAATACCACTCGTCATTAATGGCGAAAGGCTTGACTCCAGAACTGATCGGGTGGTCGGGTAACAACTTGAAATCGGCCGTCCAGTGAGGATTCACCGACCAGTGTGCCTCAAAATAGCCTCCGATCCACTTCAGGAAGTGCTCGCCAGGAGGGCCTTTCGGCACCTCCACGCCATAATGAAGGCAAGCCAACCCGACGCCACGCTTCATCACCTTGTCGAACTCTTTCAAGTGCTTGTTCAACAAATGCCTCCCGCCACCATCGCAGTAGACAACAACTGCCGCGGCATCATTAAATACACTAGGGTCTTTGGGATAACCGTTGTCTGTCACCACAACCGACTTGAGGCCAATCTTGGCAGCGTCTAGATACTTCGCAAGCAGCTTGCTCCCAGCAATATGCTCGTGCGAAAAGTAACCGTGGCTCTTCGCCCCTGCCACGAATACTACCTTTTTGTCTTTGGCAAACGCTCCGAAAGCCATGCTTAGAGCGACCGAAATCAATATTGTTTTCTTTATCATAAGTGTACAGATGGGTTGTGTAGGGAAGAAAGGTTGGGAATGAGGATTCCCCTAAAGGATGGAAAAAGTAATGAAAACTAGGTAGGACTCGCAAACCATTGCAAACGAAAAGTCTAGTTTAGGGTGATTCTGTCTTTGGATTGCCCATGCCTTGTCTTTGTGCCTATCCTAGTGACTTGCATGTCAAAGACCCCACAAGAAGATTCCGTAGCCGTTATCGTCGGCGGCACAACCGGACTTGGACTTTCGGCGTCCCGAGCCTTGGTTCAGTCGGGATGGAAAGTGGCTTTGCTTGGTCGAAATGCCGACAGCTTGGAATCCGCGCTATCGGAATTGGGTGATGCCGCGCTTGGTATTGCGGCTGACGCCTGCAACCCCGGCGCTGTTCCAGAACTGATTGACAAAACGGTCACTTCCTTCGGGCACGTCAGCGCACTTTACCATGTAGCGGGCGGAAGCGCTCGCTCAAGTGGAGACGGTCCGCTCCATGAATTGACGGATGAAGGATGGCATCGAGCACTAGACCTTAATCTGACTTCCTTAATCTATTCAAATAGGGCAGCCATTCGTCGTTTTCGCCAACAAGGGAAAAGAGGTGTTATACTTAACATGAGCTCAGTTCTCGGCTTTAGTCCCTCCCCCGCTCATTTTGCAACTCACGGATACGCTGCGACCAAGGCGGCTGTCATGGGCTTCACCAAATCGATAGCATCCTATTACGCCAAAGAGAACATCAGGGCCAATGTGATAGCCCCTGCTCTCGTCGAAACTCCGATGTCCGAAAGGGCAACAAGCAACGAGTCGATCAAGAGCTACGCGCAAAGCAAGCAGCCATTAGATGGAGGACGAATTGGTATGCCCGAAGACTTGGACGCAGCTGTTCTTTACTTGTTGTCGGAGGACTCCAAATACGTCACTGGACAAGTCTTGTCAGTAGATGGCGGATGGAGCGTTTCCGAGGGGCAGTTGAAGGGATGAAATTGGCCGCAGGAATCGACTTGGGCGGAACGAGAGTAAAAGGCATCGCCCATGATTTCGAACTTGAAGAGGAACTTGAGCGGACCATTCTATCATCGAACGATGGGAAATTCTTTGACCAAAACCCGTCGTGGGCAAACGCCATTCGAGATTTGTTGGATGAGTGGGAAACGCGATTCGGGAATCAGTTCGCCTCTATTGGCATCGCCTCTCCGGGACTGACGGCGAAAGATGAACGCAGCATTGCTTTCATGCCGGGAAGATTGGACGGCATTGAAAATTTGGTCTGGGAAGATTTTCTAAGCACTTCGGCAAGAACATGCGTGGTCAATGATGCCCACGCTGCGCTGCTGGGAGAAACTTGGCGAGGCGCCGCCAAGGGATGCAAAGACGTCGTCTTGCTAACAATAGGCACTGGGGTTGGTGGAGCGGCCATGACGGATGGACGCCTTCTCCGTGGCCATTTGGGCCGTGCGGGTCATTTCGGACACCTGTCCCTTGATCCCTTTGGCGAAAAAGACATTTGCGGAACACCCGGCAGTCTCGAGGATGCCATCGGTGACTGCACGATTGAAAAAAGGTCGAATGGTCGTTTCACTCGAACAAAAGAATTAGTGGATGCTCATTTGGCGGGCGACAAAGAAGCCGGCGAAATCTGGCTCCGTTCAATTCGGCACCTTGCAGCCGGAATCACCTCTTTGACAAATGCATTGGATCCGGAAGTTATAATTTTGGGAGGCGGCATCGCCAATGCCGGAGAATCCCTGCTTGCACCGCTACGTTCATACCTCGATGAAATGGAATGGCGACCGGCTGGTAATCGCATATCCATTCGCATCGCAGAACTCGGAGAATGGGCGGGCGGCATCGGAGCGTTGCGCCATGCTATAATTTGTTGAATCCTAACTAATAAAAATGAAACCGATTTTAGATTACTTGAATTGCTCGGAAAAGCTCATCGATACCGTAAGAAGTCAAGTCGACTCTTTGGCCCAAGCAGCCTCCTGGTTTGCCGATACCATTTTGGCCGAACGCATGGTTCACGTGTTCGGCTCGGGACACAGTCGAATAATGGTAGAGGAGATGTGGCCTCGCTACGGATCGTTTCCCGGGTTCAATCCCATAGTGGAGCTTTCCCTCACGCACCATACGCAAGTGGTTGGAGCCAATGGGCAAAGACAGGCCATGTTTTTGGAAAACGTTTCGGGTTTGGCGAGTCGTATCCTAAGAAATTTCGCATGCTCCGAACAGGATACTGCCTTGATCATCTCATCCAGCGGTTGCAATGTCGTGCCCATCGAGATGGCGGAAGAATTTCGGAAGCAAGGCATCCGCGTTGTGGCCATCGTAAGCAAGGCTCACCTAAGTGTAAGCGAAAGCAAGCGGGAGGATGGCAAGAAACTGGATGATTTTGCTGACTTGATTTTGGATACGGGTGCGCCTGCCGGAGACGCTATGGTTGAAGTCAAAGGTCTTGATTTTCCCGTTTCGCCGGGATCCACGGTGGGGGGCTGCCTTATTGTCAATGCGATCAAAAGTCAGCTAGCGCACTTATTGACTGAAGCGGGGAAACCTCCCAAGATCCTTACCGCAACCTGCCGAATCGGCAAGGAACGGGCCGCGGAAATCTTTGAATCTGCTTACGACGAACATTCTCGCCTCTTGGCCAAAACATACGAAAACCTTGGCAAATAATCCGAACTTTATCATGAAGGAACAACCCCTGCGTACAACTGTGATCGGCAGTTACCCATTTCCCGGATGGTTATTGCATGCCAGCGAAAATCTGGATGCCTTCGGCTCAAACGACATAGCGGAAGCGCAGAATGATGCCGTAACCGCTGCCTTGAGCGACCAATTGTCATCGGGGCTCGATGTCGTGACAGACGGCGAACAGACTCGATTTGACTTCAACCTTTCTTTCTACGGTTATCTCGAAGGAATCTCGCTGGAAGGCGAATCTCCGCGTAAGTTTGGTCCGCCCGCCCATGACCAACGAGGCAAGCATGAGATCACCGGGGAGTTGTTGGCGCCAAGGGGACTGGGAGCCGTGGAAGAATTCGAACGACTTAAAAATATAGCAGGCCCTCTGCTGGAAGGACGAGAAACCCCACTCGTCCTCAAGGCCTCTGTTCCCGGACCTTTTACCTTGAGCGGACGTCTTCTGCCAAACGAACAATATCCCGACCGCTACGCCATCACTGAAGCCTTGCTTCCGATCGTGCAAAAAGAGCTGGAAGGCCTAGTTGCTGCAGGCTGTCAGGAACTGACCGTGGACGAACCCTCGATGAGTTGCTATGCATACAACTCGGACACCAAGCGATTCGTCGATATCTTCAACCGTACAGTTGAGGCTGTCGTGGGAAAAACTCGCCTGAGTACTCACCTTTGCTTTGGCAACTTCAAGGGTCATGCCGTTGGATATAGACGCATTGCTCCAATGTTGCCCGACTTTCTGGACTTTAGCGTGGACGAAATTCACGTCGAAATGGCAAACCGTGAATTCGCCGAAATCGATCGGATCGCAGAGATTGCGGAGCGGATGGACGTCGCAGTAGGGATCGTAGACGTTAAAAGTTATTATGTCGAAACCCCCGAAGACGTTTTGGACAGAGTCAAGCTTTGCCTGAAACACGCCCCCGCCGAACGGCTATCCTTCGCGCCCGACTGCGGTCTTAGCCAAACGGCTCGCTGGGCCGCAAAAAGGAAACTGAGCAATATGGTGGAAGGCGTCCGGAGAGCTCGGCGGGAACTCGGCTTATAATGATTAAACCAGTTCTGCAAGACGATGCCTTCCTTGCCGCAGTTCGAGACGCGTCATCGGATCGCAACTTTTTCCTTTGGTGGGTCGGTCAAAGCGGATTCCTAGTCAAATGGCGAGGCAAACAATTGTTGTTCGACCCATATCTATCCGATTCCCTGACAAGAAAATATGCAGACAGCGAAAAACCGCACGATCGCCTGACTGAAATCGTAGTACGCCCGGAATTGCTCGAGGGCGTACAATTGGCCACCTCCAGCCACAACCACACAGACCATCTTGACGCAGAGACACTTCACCAACTCCTTGCCGCCAATCCCGAACTAACCCTTGTCCTGCCAACTGCCAACGTGGACTTCGCAAACGATCGCCTGAAAAGCAATCCTCCGACCTTTCTGCCGGTAGATGCGGGAGAAACTGTCGAATCTCATGGCTTTTCGATAACCGGGATTCTCGCCGCTCACGACGAAATCCAACTGGATCAAAACAGGAGGAGCCATTTTATCGGCTTCGTGGCAAAATTCGGACCTTGGACAATCTATCATTCCGGAGACACTCGATGGCACGATCGCTTAGTCCCCGATCTTCTGCCGCATGCGGTGGACCTCGCCCTAGTTCCGATCAATGGCTATAAACCTGAGCGTCGCGTCGCTGGAAACTTGAACGGCACGGAGGCCGCCTGCCTCGCAAAAGCTATTGGGGCCCGAATTGCCATCCCTCACCATTTCGAAATGTTCGCCTTCAACACCGAAACCCCCGAGGAATTCGAACAGACTGCAAAACGCTTGGATCAACCCGTCAAAGTTCTTCAAGCAGGGGAAACTTGGTGCTCGGACCAATTGCCAGAAATTAATCAAGCATAAGATAAAGTGAGCAAGACTTGGAAAGTTGTTGGCATCAACTTCGACCACATGCACATGGGGGATCTTTTGCGGATGGTTCAAGAGCATCCCAGCGCTGAAATCGTGGGCATTTGCGATGAGCAAGAGTCTCGAATGCAAGCCAGCGCCGACAATTTCGACATTCCCACGGGGCATATTTTTACTGACTACAGAGCTTGTCTTGAAAAAACCCAGCCTGATTTCGCAATCCTCTGTCCCGCCACCGCCGAGCATGGCGATTGGACGGAAAAGGTAGCACCCTACGGCGTGGACATTGTGGTCGAGAAACCTTTTGCCGCCTCTCTCGCTGAAGCGGATCGGATGATTGCAGCAGTCGAGATAACGGGTAAGAAACTCGCCATCAACTGGCCCATGCGGTGGGATTCCTCCCATGTAACCGCTCATCGCCTACTCGCCGAGGGTACTATAGGGAAATTGACCGAAGTGCATTACTACGATGGCAACCGTGGACCTCTATACCACTTGGCGGACAAAGTGGAAGTCAGTCCAACGCAGAAAGAAAAAGGCGATAGCTGGTTTTATCAAAAGGATCGGGGAGGAGGATCCCTCCTTGATTACTTAGGCTACGGCGTGACCCTCGGCACTTGGTACCACGGCAACAACAAACCGTTGGAGGTAACCACCGTGACCGACTTGCCCAACGGACTCGAGGTGGACGAGCACAGCATGACTATCGTTCGTTACGACGTGGGTCTCTCCAAATACGAAACCCGCTGGGGAACCTTCACCGACCCATGGATTCATCAACCTCAACCCAAGTGCGGCTTTGTCTTGAAAGGAACCAAAGGCACCATTTCCAGTTACGACAAGGAATCCACAATCCGCGTTCAAACCGAGGATTGTCCTCAGGGGCAAGATCTCCCGTCCGACGACCTGTCAAAAACCTTTGAGAATCCCGTACAATACTTCATCCACTGCCTAGCTAACGATGCTCCCGTTGAAGGGCCACTAGATCCTGCGGTTTGCCGAATCGGCCAACGCCTAGTTGATGCAGCACGGCAATCAGCCAAAGAAAAACGTACCATCACATTGTAAGGCAAGTGAAGTATTAGGGCATACAAAGGCTCGACGTAGTGACCGAAAAACTGCAATAATTCATCTCTCTAAGAATCAATTTGCTAACCGTCTGCCTGATATGAATTCAAATATACGCCTCCGCCTTAGCATAATGATGTTCCTCCAACTTTTTGTATGGGGAACTTGGTTTACCACTTTGGGGTTGGCCCTATCAAGCAATGAAATGAGTGATGTCATAGGTGGAGCTTATGCCGCTGTACCAATCGCCGCCATTATTGCACCGCTATTCCTAGGTTTGATTTCAGATCGTTTTTTCAACTGCGAAAAAACCATGGGCATACTGCATCTAATTGGGGGCAGTCTATTGCTTTTGGCACCTTCTTTGATCGCCGAGGGACAAGGGGGCACCCTGAGCTGGATAATAACCCTGCACATGCTTTGCTATATGCCCACTCTGGCACTTAGCAACACAGTGGCATTCTCGAATATTGATGATCGCAACAAGTTTCCGGCCCTGCGCGTATGGGGCACGATTGGATGGATTGCAGCTGGCTTGGTAGTCGGTGGCTTGGGCATGTCCAGTAGCCCAGAAATTTTCACACTGGGAGCCTTTTCGGCAATCTCTCTTGGAATTCTTTGCTTTTTTATGCCGAAAACTCCACCGCCTGCAAAGGGCAAGCCGATTAACATAGGCACACTTTTGATGTTTGATGCCTTTAAAATGTTGGGCAACCCTTCCTTTCTAGTATTTATTATTTGCTCAGCATTAATCTGCGTACCTCTTGCATATTACTTCGCTTACACTGCAGTTTATTTGCCCCAGATAGGATTCCAAGCCCCAGCCTCCACCATGGCTTTAGGTCAAGTATCGGAGATTTTCTTCATGCTTCTGGTTCCGTTTTTCTTTCGAAAACTTGGCGTTAAAATCATGATCCTGATTGGAATGCTAGCTTGGGTCGCCCGTTATATGTTGTTTGCTTTTGGCGCCCCCGATCAGGTGGTGTGGATGATTCTTCTTGGGGTTGTTCTCCATGGAATCTGTTACGACTTTTTCTTTGTCACCGGTTTCATGTACACAGACAAAAAAGCCCCAAAGGAAGTCAGGAGTCAGGCCCAATCGCTTCTAGTATTTTTCACTCAGGGCGTAGGAATGTTCTTTGGATATAAGATTGCCGGAGCAAAATTTGAAGCAGTGAAAGAAAGCTCTAACTCCCTTTCTGATGCTATCGAAAGCCCCACTTTTGGTTTTTGGGAATCATTTGGGAAAATGTTTCTTGCAGAAAAACCGAATCCACCAGGCACGCTGGCCCAAGATGCTATGAACAACTGGAAATCATTTTGGATGTTTCCCGCAATGATGGCTTTCGTGGTAGCCGGCATTTTCCTCGTAGCATTCTTTGACAAGAGCGATGCCAAAGAAGATTTGAATCATGAAAAAAATTAAGTACTGCTTTGGTTGCACTCAATAAATTCAAATCTTTCGACTCCTCAATCTCGAATGACCTAGGAAAATTTATCGGGAGATTGACATAAAATACGCTTAACAAATTACAAGTGCCTCAATACTCTTGAACCATAAAACCGAAATTACAAATTTTCCAAAAATAGAATCATGAAAGACATTCCAAGCTCCTCCCGTCGCAAATTCCTGAAAACCAGTTCCGCCCTTTCTGCGACCACCCTATTGGCTGCACCACATGTAGCCAGAGCCGCGGAGAACGACAAGACGCTCAAGATCGGACTGGTTGGCATCGGCGGGCGAGGTAGTGGAGCAGCCGTTCAGGCCATGCTCGCAGACGAAAATGTAGCCCTTACCGCCATCGGCGACCTCTTCGAAGACCGCATCAAGTTGCGCAGTCGTATCTTACGGGCACGGGGACGCGCCAAGTATCAAGTGACCGAAGACACTACCTTCATAGGTTTTGATGCATACAAGAAGGTCATCGATTCAGGCGTAGATGTTGTAATTCTTACAACTCCTCCAAATTTTCGCCCCTTACACCTGGAATACGCTATCGAAAAAGGAGTTCATTGCTTTTTTGAAAAGCCTGTTGCAGTAGATGCCCCGGGAGTTCGCAAGGTCATTGAATTGGCCAAGAAGGCCAAG
>JABHOU010000020.1 GCA_018695085.1 Opitutia bacterium
CCACCAAAGGAAACGGTAAGATTTCTGTAACTAATTAAGGCCAAGAAAATGAAACTAGGAAGGGTTTGCGGGAAGTCGAATTCAGAAAAGGCGTCGCCTGTCGAAATATTCCAGCCTACATTTGGCAACAAATTGACTTCCAATTAGACTTTTTCCTTTCCTTGGTCGAACATCAACTTTTACCTTCTCAGTGATGAGCCATTCCGAAACCCCTCAAATCTTTGAACGTCGGGCCTTTCTCAAACAGGCCGGACTAACAGGCTCCTTGGCCTTATTCCCGCAAGCAAGAGGCAAGGATCGCCTACCGGCAATTAAGCCAACGACTTTCCAAATCGCATGCATGACCTTGCCTTACTCGAGATTCTCGCTCAAACGAGCATTGGAAGGCATCAAGAAAACCGGGTACGAATACGTTGCTTGGGGAACCTCGCACGATGAGACGGGTTCGGGCAAACGCGTCCCCGTAATGCCAACGGACGCCCCGCCCTCCAAAGCGAAGGATCTGGCGCAGCGATGTCGAGACATGGGCCTAAAGCCGGTCATGATGTTCTCAACCGTTTATCCCGAGCACGAGCATGGATTCGAGGTTCTCAAGCATCGCTTGCTGCAAGCTGGCGCAGCAGGCATAGGACAAGTACTCACCTTCGGCCATACCAAGGGAGGGAACCGCAAGGTCTGGATCGAACGTTTCAAAAAACTAGGTCCCATAGCGCGAGATCAAGGAGTCCTCCTCGTGGTCAAGCAACATGGCGGCTCCACGGGCACGGGCGAAGCGTGCGCGGAAATCGTCCGTGAGGTGAATGACCCCGGAATTCGAGTCAACTACGATGCAGGCAACGTCATGGACTACCTAGACCTAGACCCCATTCCCGACATCAAGAAATGCGCCGAGGAAGTTCACAGTTTCTGCATCAAGGATCACCGCAACTGGCCGAAGGATCAGGACTGCGGGCCGGGGTTCGGCGAAATCGACCACTACCGACTCCTTCATCCGGTAGCCTTCACGGGACGAACGATACCGCTATGCTGCGAAAATATCTTTGCGCCTTTAGTGCCACGCCCAATCAAAGCAGAGGACATCGACCTTTTAGCTCGCCGATCCAAAGAATTCCTGAAAACCATCATCTCGGGACTCCATTCATGAAAATCTCAAACTGACTATCCTCTCATGAACGAAAATACTCGCCGTCACTTTCTAAAGTCTTCCGCTCTAGCCTTTCCTTCCTTGGCCTTGCAGAAGGGGTTCGCAAAGAAAGGTTCGCCCAACGGAAGGATCCGAGCCGGCATGATCGGCGCAGGAGGCCGAGCGGCGCGACTTAATCGTATCTTCGCCGCCCATCCCGACGTCGAGATTGCCGCCATCGCGGACGTCGACTTGCGCCGCCTGCGTCCAGTGGCTGAAGTGGTCGGAAAGATGCAGGGCAAGAAGCCCCAGACGATGCAAGACTTTCGTCCGATCATCGACGATCCGACCATCGACGTCATCTGCGTCGGCACACCAGACCACTGGCATGCAATTCCAACAATCCTGGGTTGCCTTGCGGGGAAGGACGTTTACGTCGAGAAACCCGACGGGCACAACATCGTCGAGGGCCAACGCATGGTCGAGGCCATGCGCAAGCACAAGCGAATCGTTCAAATGGGTTCACAACACCGCTCGACAAGCAGACTTCAGACTGCCATGCAGTTCTGTCGTGAAGGTGGCGTGGGTCGCTGCCTCTTTGCCAAGGGATGGGAAAGCGCTCGCCAAGGAGGAATTGGCAGGCCGGCCAACGGAAAACCTCATGCGGAAGTGAACTACGACCTCTGGCTAGGCCCCGCTCCCAAACGCCCGTTCAACCAAAACCGGTTTCACGGACGTTGGCGTTGGTTTTATGATTACGGCACGGGCGACCTCGGGAATGACGGCGTTCATCGTATCGACATGGCATTCGCCATGCTAAACGCCTGCCTCGAATGGGAAAAGGTCACTCCGCTTCATCACCCGCGTACCATTCACGCAGCCGGCGGCAAGTGGTACTACGACGACGACCAGGAGTTCCCCGACACCATGCAGGTGACCTATCGTTACGACTCCCCTACCCCACGCATCCTCACCTACGAGCTCAAGCTCTGGACTCCCTATCGGCAAATGGAGGAAACCGAAGGAGCCGTGGTATACGGGGACAAGGCCCAACTGGTGATCGGCAATAGTGGTTGGAAAGCCATTGAAAGAGGGGGCAAGGTCATCGCGCAAGAAGGCGGCAACTCCGATGCCACCCCGCACGTCGCCAACTTCATCGACTGCGTTCGCTCCCGCAAACGACCCAACTGCGACCTCGAGACCGTCGGTCATCGAGCCTCCGTTCTTTGCCACGCGGGCAACCTCTCCGCCCGTCTCGATCGCTCCCTTCGCCTGAATCCCAAAACCGAAACTTTCGAAAACGACGAGGAGGCCAACGCACTTCGTAGTCGCCCTGAATGGCGAGCACCCTATCTCCTTCCCAAAGTATGAAACAAGAAATCGCCATGAAACGCAGAAACTTTATCCGTCACACCTCAACAGCTGG
>JABHOU010000515.1 GCA_018695085.1 Opitutia bacterium
AAACGTGATTAGAATAGAAATGATTTTATTCATAGCTAAGTTTCCGTGGTTTAAGCACAAACTTAGTCGGCCTCCACCAATACCCGCACCTGATCCAAGTGACCTGGATTCTCCCGTAATTCAAGAATGAGAGAATGACGGTCCGCGGTCAGAATCAATTTATCAAAACCTGGTCTTTGATCCCCTTCGGGTCTGGGTTCGATGGTTCGAGCCGAGGGGTAGTCTGCTCCAGGTATACCAAAAACGACTTCCGATTGATTTAGTAAACGATCTTCGGTGACAACACCTACAATGGGATTCGCAAAAGTAATCTGTCCACGAACGCTTCGTCTTCGGTTCGGGTTTTTCCCTTCAGGGTACGCATCCAACTGTAACAGGTAACTCGTCATCGCTCTGTTAGGCACAAGGGTAGGTTTTTCATCATAGTGTGATTTCTCGTATTCCCCTGGATCAATCATATCCACACGAATACTCTCACTTGCTTTAAAATCTCTCTTTTCCGGGAAAACGACTATGTGCTCATTATCCTCATAATTTCCCGGATGAAAGTTTGGCCCAGGTGAGACAAATCGCATGGAACCAGTGGTTTGCAGGACACCATAGTTAACCGGCCATGCGTTTTCAAACTGAGCGGTTTCATAAGAGACGGAATCAATCACTGAAGAATCAACCTTTGTCCGAACGGCCTCACCTTCTCGGACTAGTTGGGTAAGCTTGCTCACTCCGCTCGTCTTCGATGAACTCACTTCTACCTCACCATCAAAGACACACACTTTGGTTTGACCATTCTCCCGCACGGAAACCCCGAAGGAAGTTCCAAGATCCACCACATGAGCGGATATTGTATCTACAACGAATCCGACTGCGGATTCCGGAATGGTAGCGGTCACCAAGCCTCGGCGAAGAACAATTCGACTCTCCTTAAAAACTTCCAGTTCCGCAGGCCCCTCAAGGGTAACCCTAGCTCCGTTGGAAAAATCGAGCCTCAACAGTCCACGGGATATGAAAATAGAACCCGGTTCAACCGCTTCTCCAATTTCATACGCAACCCCATTGTCACGGTATGCCCCAACCACTTGGGCAACCTCGCCAACCGACCGAGAAGGAATCCATAGGGAAAATATTCCGAAAAATAAAACCAGACTTGCCGCCACCGCCAATAATACCCTGCGGATAGTAAAAAAGTGATTGATGAACGATAAAACATTCCCCGGATTCGGTTTCACGGAAAACCTGTGTCTAAGGGAAGCATGGAGATTGGTGGATTTTAAATAATAGAGACGGGACACGGGATCCTCGATCAGGCGTTGCTCCAAGGCTCGCAAGTCATCTTCACCAATGGTCTCATTAAGAGACTGATCAATTAAATCCTTAAGATCCCGATCATTCATCGGATCACTTGCTCCTCAAGACCCAATTGGCGCTCAATGCAATGGTGCAACTTGGCCCGAATACGATTGAGTCGCTTATAAAACTTGTTGGCTGAGTCCCCTTTTTGCTTTGCATAGGATCGGATCGTGACTCCTTCCGCATAGCAACCCGAAACGATTTCATGCTCATCTTCAGGAAGTTTTTTTACACATGAATCCAAGGCACGACGGCGGGCATCTAACTTTTCTGCCTCCTCACCGTAATCCTTAGCTAAAAGCTCAATGAGTTTTTCGCCAAACACATGACGGTCTCTCCGTGCCTTGGTGAGATGGTTCAAGGCTTCATTCTTGGCAATTTGAAAAGCCCAATTTCTGAAATTTGTTCCAGTTTCATACTGATCGAAACAACGCCACATTGTCATACTTGCCCGCTGAGTGACATCCTCTGCATCAGCAGTTCTCCCAACCATACCCAAGACGAATGAAAACACCGCAGGCTCGTGACGAACATAGAGTGCAACAAAATCTTCGTGTCTATCGGAAGTTGAATTTTCAACAGGCATCAGTGTAAAAATCTATAACTATCTAAGTTACGATTAAATCAAAATCAGCCGATTTTTTTAAAAATAATCAGTATTCATAAAATCGAAACGGACGGATTTAACCCCTTCAGGTAATCAAGAAGAGTACCCGAAAGAATCACCAGCGTGGAAGTTTTCTTTCCCAGTTCGGGTCGACGCGTACATAAAGCTCAACAAGGCCAAAAGATAACCTGTTCGCAAAGAACCGGGGCAAGGATGTATGGGACTTAAGACTGATTCATCGCCAGTTCGGGCATATGATCGTAATCCTCGGCCTTCAGCTGGTACTCGATGTCTTCCTTGTCTTGGGCCGAGCCCTCGGATTGAGTCATAACGTATTTGGCAAAATCCTTGCACCACTGCTCGTTGGTATTGAGACACTCGACCGGATAAACGTTACCGCCCCACTCCTTGGCCTCCTCGGCAAGTTCATGACCCAGTTCATCCGTCGTCTCCAAGCAATCGGCGACGAAACTAGGCGAGTAAATCATGAGTTGTTTATGGCCCTCACCGATGAGGTCTTCCACCACTTTCTCCGTGTAGGGTGTAATCCATTCCTCTCTACCGAAGCGGCTCTGGAAGGTCATGACGGTTTGTTCAGGTCGCAAGCGCTTAAGTCGATCGACAATAAGGCGGTAGGTTTCGTAGCAATGTCGGTAGTAGTCGTCTCCCTTGAAAACGACCCTTCTTTTCTGCATCCCATGAAAGGATATGACCAATTTATCGATCTCGATGCCTTGCTTGTTAAGTTCCTCGACCTTGGCATCCAATTGGGTGACCGAATTGTCGATGAAGGCATGCGTCCTGTGAAAATTCGTGATGACCTCAAAGGTGGGAATCTTGACCCGCTGGGACAATTCCTTCGCGAGAGCATCCACCCCGGATGCAATCGTACTTTCCGAATACTGGGGGAACATGGGAATGACCATCAGCTTCGTGGCACCGACGTTGTTCTTCAAATCCTCTTCCCAGCTATCGTAGACTTCGTTGACGTAAGGTGGAGAAAGGAGAAAGGCATGGTTCACCTCGACGTAACCCTCTGGATCGATTTTCTTCAGTTCGTCCCGTACGCTATTCGTGAAATTCTCGGTATTGGTAATCAGAGGAAAACTCTTTCCGTCCCAAATTCTTTCGTAGAGTTTGGCGGATTTCGCGGGCCGAAAAGGCAACACGAAACAGTTGAGAATAATCTTCCACTTCCAAGCAGGAATGTCGATCACCCGCGGATCGCCAAGAAAGTTGCGTAAATACTTCCGTAATGCCTTGGGAGTGGGTGCCTCGGGGGAACCGAGTTGGACGAAGACGACCTTGGTTTTTCTCTTGGGCGGGATGTAATTAGTATGCATTTGTTAGATAAAGGGCTCCAGATGAAGTAAAGGGAAGGAATTTTATCATATCGAAATTATTCAATTTCTCCAATGAGGAAAATCAGAGCGACGACTAACCGGATGAAAGTCTCTGTCCAGCACATGGTAAATATTACCTTGAGCGGAACAACCAACCCGGGCTTTTAAACCCGTTCCAAGGTCCCGGAATATCCGGCGAATGAATCAGTCTCGACTCCAAGCCTTTGGAGAATGCTGACAAAGAGCTTCGCAAGCGGGGGTTCTTCTTCCGCCACTTTACTATTCCACCCGGCATCACTTATGACTCCGGCACCCGGGAGGCTACCATCCTCACGAAGGCCGACGTAATTGAGAAAACGGCCATTGGAAAACCCAAGATTCTTTCCTCCCGCAGAGATAATGGGATAATTTCGGGAAAGGTGAAAGCTACTGGATGCGGAACCATGCATGGCAAAAGTGTTGTCCAAGATATTGCCTTCACCACTAGGCTCACTCGTATTCTTGAGTTTTGAAACGAAGCGCCCGAATTCCTCCGCCTGATAGCGGTTGTAAGTTCCTAGATTTTGCCAACCGTCTTTCTTTTTGACGTCATGAGTAAGGCCATGAGCGGCACTCAAATCCACGGCCTTGGAAAGCAAATCGTGCGAACCTCCCCCGTTCTCCCTTCCCAATTGAAAAGTAGCGACACGGGTGGAGTCGCTCAAAAAGGCAAGATAGATCAGATCATACATGGTCTGAAAATATTGCCTAGCCTCTTTCGGACCCGCTTCGAGATGTAGACTTGAAGAATCAACTTGAGGCAAGGGTGCATCCAACCACTGCTGGGCTTTGACCAGCTTGACCTCCGTATCCCGGACCGAATCAAGATACTGCTGAAGAGTGTCTTGGTCATGTTTGGAAAGTTTTCTCCCCAACGAACGGGTATCATCGATAAGTAAATCCAAAGCACTTTTGCTCCTGGCCAATTTGGCGGAGGCGTCTTTGTCCCCGGCTACAAACAGCTTATCGAAAATTTGCTTGGGCTTGTTCATCGCCGGAATGGCTCTTCCCTCCCGGTTGAAGGACTGGGTCTGGGCGCCTCGCGGACCGCCGATGCCTCCGTTTGTTGACATGACCAACGAGGAATGCCGTGTTTCATCACCGATATATTCGGCGTATACCTGATCGAGCGAGATCGAATTCTTGTACGGACCGTGGCCCTTCGTGTCGGCCCCCGTCAAATACTGGTCGGCATTGGAATGCCCGTGAACGCGCCTGACTGCAGGATGGGAAAGGCCCGCGTACACGGTTACGTCGCTTCGAAGAGGCTCAAGAACATCCAGTACCTTGGTGAATTCAAAATCCTTTTCCCCGCCATGGGGGAACCAACTCCAATCCTTCCAAGCCGGGTCTTCCTTAAGGGGAACACCCACTCCATCCGGATGGTATACGCTTACGAATCGCTTTAGGGTCTTGCCCGAAGCTCGACTTTCGGAGCCAAAGGATTCAAACCACGGCAAGGCGAGAGCAAGGCCGGCGCCACGCAAGAAAGTTCTACGGTCCAAGGCGTTTGGTGTGTCGTACATACTCATCAGATGCTCCAAATCAATATAAACCAAGAAGGAATTACTTCGAGTTAAAAATTCCGCTTTGGATAACTAAATAAATGAGGTCTCCCAAGCGATCCCCCTTTTTCCTGAACTTCGCCGCGAGGTCTTCCACCTCAGCATGATCGGAAAAAGAAAGGGGTCGACCGAGGGCATAAGTGGTCATCTTTCGGACCATGGCGCGGGCAAATTGATCCTGTCTTTCCTCAAGCAAATAACGCTTCAGTCCCTTCATCCCTTGCAGGGATTGCTTGTTGAAAAGCAAGGCGGCGGCATCGACCGGTTCGTTCTTTATCTTCGTTCGGTAGGAACCGAGGGCATCATAATTTTCGAAAGCAATTCCCCAAGGGTCGATTCTCGAATGACACGAATAACAGGCCGCATCGCTACGGTGATCAGCTATGCGCTCCTTCAGGGTCATTTTTTGGATTTCGGGATCGGCAAGATCCACTTCCGGAACGTTGGGCGGAGGAGGAGGCGGTGGATCATCCAGGATACTTTCCAGCATCCACACCCCGCGCTTGAGAGGATTAGAATCCTTGCCGTCCGAGTTCATGGCAAGAACGGCGGAACCGGTCAAAAGACCCCCGCGGTTGATATGCGGTTCGATGGACACTTTGCGAAAACGAGAACCAAGCACGTCCCGGATGCCATAGTGCTTCGCCAACCTCTCGTTGACCAAGGCATAGTCGGAATGGATAAAATCGAAAACGCTGCCGTTGCGTTTCAACAGATCATCAAAAAAGGCGACTGGTTCTTTCTGCATCGCTTCCTTCAGGGCAACGTCGGTGACGTGCGTAACGCTCTCCATACCGTCCAGACCAAGCCATTGCTCGACAAAATGCGCGACAAACCGATTGAAACGGGAATCGGCCAACATGCGTTTGACTTCGGCCTCAAGGACAGTCGGTTCCCTGAGTTTTTCTTGCTCAGCCAATTGTTGCAGTCGAGCATCGGGAATACTCGA
>JABHOU010000019.1 GCA_018695085.1 Opitutia bacterium
CCCTGTGGCTGTTGACGTAGATCAGGTACTCGGGGGTGGTAAGAAGGGTCTTGAGCACCTGCTTGTCGTTTTTGAGCACGTGCACGATCAGCGCGTTGAGATCGTATACCAAGGCAGGAGCCCAGTGTTTGTGTCCTTTGATCTGGTCCTTGAAGACGTCCTCCGCCTTCTGGTAGTCGAAATACTCTTGGAAGAATTGCAACAAGCGGCTTCTTGCCGTCGGGCGCTTCTCATAGTCGAGCAGACGGCGGGTCTCCGCCAGCAGGATATCTCTCGGTGATGATTCATTGTTCTCGAAAGCGCGCAGCATGTTGCTATCCGGCGGTAAGTCGGTCAGGGCGAAGGAAAGCGAGTTCGCGAGTTCGCGCCGAGTAAGCGCGACCAATCCATCGTCGCCGGCGTCTTCGGTCCCTTCGAATCGGAACAAGGTTTCGGGTCTCAGAATGATGGATGCGTAAACGGCCTGCAGGCCAAAGGGAACGCCAAGTTCCGAATCGACCTTCTTGAGCAAGCCCATCATCACTTCCATTTCCTCTTCAGTCGGAGTCCGCCTGAGGACATTGTGACAGTGACGCTTGATCGCTTCCCGGTTGGCCTCGTCGATGGTGCTTCCCTTTTCCTTCATCATGACGATTGTCTTGCGGGCGTTCTTGGCTTCCTTCTCGGAATGAACGAGAGCCAGCTCGGTGACTTGTTCGGCCATGAGGGAGTTGAAGGAATACTTCCCCTTGAAGTCCCGGAAGTTGCCGTGCGGTTTGTCGAGGGCGAAGGGATTGGAAACCATGCGGGCGCCGCGCACGGTATTGGCTAGCGCCTTGGGGCTGATTCGCCATAGGCGGGCCGCCGCGTCCACCACCCGCTTGCTCTCGGTCGGGGAAAAGAGGAGGTCGTGCGGGATCAGGTTGCCATACCCTTCCTTGTCCGCCTTGTCCTCCACCTTCAACCCGGTCTGGGCAAGCGAACGGGCGATCCAGTCCTGCACAAGTCGCGCTTCCGCCTTGGTGGGAAACTTCTTCGCCTTGTCCGAGGGCATTTCCCCGAACTCGATGGCTTCCAAACTACGGGCCCACAACTCGGCTTCTTTCCGATCCGCCATGCTTGCGCTCAGGTGATCGAGGCGAATCTTTCCTTTTTGCGTTTCCTCTCCGTGGCAGGAAACGCAATAGGTCTTGAGAAACGGCTGAATGCTTTTTTTAAAGGGATCGTCAGCGAATGCACCCGTACCCGTCACGAAGGCAACCGAAAGAAGAAAATTTCGCAGAATCATCATTCCTTCTTTTCTTTCTCGCGGGCCTTCTTCTCGGCATCCAGTTTGGCCTGCAGAGCATTGGAGATCTCGGTTCTCGTCCGGGTGAGCCCTTCCCCCTGCCTCAAGACCAGGCGCATCCCTATGTGCGGGGTCTGGGTCCCGGTAAAGGCGTTGCGGAAGGCAACATGCAAATATTCCGGAGGACTGCACCAGGAACCGCCCCGTGACACCCGGTGACGGGAGCCTCTGGGGGCAGGAAGCGACTGAAAATTGGGATCGGTCCCGGCTGTCAGTTTGTCCAAATAGTAGGTGGAGCACAACTCAGCCAGGTTGCCCAGCATATCGTGTATGCCCCAGGAATTCGGAAGGTACTGGCCAACGGGAGCGAATACCCGGCCGTATCCATCGTCCGCTTCCCGGCAGGCGTAGACGTAGTGAACCAGTTCTCGATCATCATACAAGGTGCGGTCGGCGAAGTTCCCGTACTTGCCCAAGTCCTTGACGGCGCAAGGATAGCCTGCGCTCGTTCCTGCCCGGCAGGCGTATTCCCATTCCGCTTCCGTCGGATAGTCGTAGGTCCAGCCTTCGTAGGCCAGTCCTTTGTCGGTCGAGTAGGCATGCCACTTCTTCATTTCGGGAGCTACCTTGTCCACGCTTCCAATGCTCGGCGGGAGAAATTTTGCATAGCGGTTGCCCAACTTCTGCCCGCCTGCATTGAACAGGTGAGCCTCGTCTCCCAAAGTTTCGTACTTGCCGATCCAAAACCCCTTCGAAAGGGAGACTTGAACCGGTTGAGCGTCCTCGAAAGCTTCGTCCCCCATGAGGAACGTTCCCGCCGGGCACCAGACGAAACAGAATCCGTTTTGATCGACCCATTGGTCCCCTGCAAATCGTCCTTCGCGTAACTTCTCGGGTGGAGAGCAAACCTCTGCCGCCTCGTGCTTGAGCTCGAAGGTCTTGTCCCGAGGCGTCACCGTGTAGCCGAGATTGTCGATACGCGGAGTGAGCGGACCGTCCTTCCGCATGGACTTGATTAATTCATCCGCCATGAAGGGGCCGTAAGAGGGTGCTTCCAAGCTAGGATGAAAGGCGGCCTTTCCCGGATAGAAACTGGAAAACAATTCACCCCGGAACTGACCCGACGCTTGGGCGAACAGGTCCGCTTTCGACTTTCCCGTCTCGGCCTTGTCGTCGATACCAAGGCAATCGATCACTACGAGGTTGGCCCGGGCGGTGTTCTTGCTCAGTTTCTGGGATAGTCGGTCGAGGCTTAGCCATGGATTGTCCTCCGCTTGGGCCCGTCCCAAGTCCGGGTCTCGGGCGGGGGGAATCTCTTTGTACCCGCCGAGAGGAATCGAGTAGAAGATGCACTTGCCATCCGGGCTTTTCTCGGTTTCCAAACGCCCCAAGTAATAAAATACGCTGACCCCCATGGTGGGTATGCTGCGTACCCACTTTTCGTAGGTCACCCCATCCGAATTGGGATTGTTTCCGATGAACTGCGTGACGAAACCCTTGGATTGGAGTGTTTTTTCCAACGCCTTGACCTTGGCCGCATGGGTCTTGTCGGTGCCGGCGTGTACTAAAAGGGCCCGGCGGTGCTCGGTCCATTTGGCCGACGTTGCCCACAGCATGCCGGAGAGGCAAAAGGCGAGAAAACAGGCAAGCAGGCGTCTCATCAAGGTTACGCCGGCTGAGGTTCAGGCCATGAGTTCGGTAAGCGGACCGGTCTGCATGGCCTGCAGGTCGAGGTCGGGGTCGATGCGCCCGAAGGTTTCCTGCTTCGTTCCAACCGATCGGAGGAAGGAATTGTAAAGACAGCCAACCGTGCGGTGTCCGGCTTTTCCGTAACCGGGGAAGTTGACGTACTGTCCGCCCAGTTTCATTTTCCCCTTGAGGTTGCCCACAAGGACCAGAGGCCACTCGAAGCCCGTGGAGTGATGGGTATCGGGAGCGTCGCTCATGTAGACGATCACGGTGTTATCCAACATGTTGCCGTTCCCCTCCGGGGTCTCCTCGAGCTGCTTCGCCATCTTCGCGATCAAGCCGAAGAGCCAGTTACGCACTTTCTCATAATGCTGCACGCCTTTGGCATCGCGCTTGTTGCCACCCATGTGGCCATAGGCATGATTACTCAGATCTACCCCGATGCCCAAGTAGGGTTGGGCGTTGATCTCGGTGGCTGCGGAAGTAATGGTGGCCACGTTGCTCAAGCCTCCGATTAAGGAAGAAGTGGCCAATTCGAATTGAGCCTCCAGACGCTTGGTGGCGACCTCGGAAGTGAAACGGTCATCCAATTTGGGAGCCGATTTTTTCAAGGTTTCCTTGTTTTCAAGCAACTTGTACTGCCGGGAGGCCAATTGATCATAGGCGCTCAGGTAGGCATCAAGTTCCTCCCCGGCCAAGGATCCCAGGGCCGTGCGGGTCTTCTTGACGTCGCCTACCATGTAGTCGAGCAGGTTACGCTTAAGATGAAAGTTCTTTTCCCGGTCTCCCCCGGCCGCCACGCTGAAGAAGGCATTGTACGCTTTCTCAGGCTTCAGGATGATGGGCATGGACTTATGCGGCGCCCGGGCGGAAATGTCCATCAATGCGTCTTGGGCTCCCGATGCCATTCCTACTCCAACCCAAGGGAGAATGCCCGGCTTGGCTTGCCCTAACTGGTAGTCGATGGTGACGTTCTGGGGCGAGTGGTTTGCTCCAGATATCCGGTACATTCCCAAGCAACCCCCCCAAGTCGAGTGCCCGCCACCCGTGCAACGCCCCGAAAGACCTTGCAGGATGGTAGTCTTGGACTTGAGCTCTTTCAAGGGAGCCAATCCCTTGGGCAACTTGTGTTCGGCGAGATCGAAGGTTTCGAATTTGTCCCGATCCTCATATTTCTGAAAAGGGATGCTCTCCGGACAAGCTTGCACGGCGTCGAATCCATTGCTCTGGACGACAAAGACGAAGCGCGGAGCGCCGGTCTTACCCTCGGCATTAGCCAAGACGCGCTGAGCCATGGCAGGCAAGAGAACGCCCCCTGCCCCAAGGGTCATGCTCTTAAGCAAGTCTCTACGGGAAGCTATCATGACTCAATGAATTTTATCTAATCGGAGACCCTTCTGTCAATACATTGAATGCGAGAACACTCAAATTACCATTGGAGGAAGTCAAAGGTTGGATAAAGGAACGTATCCCTCCCTTATAATCCCCCACGGATTGAAGCGAGCAAACCGAAGAAATGGCACGATCAAGGCAGAGGCGTATTCGGAAGCACCGCGTTTTCGGGATAATCTCCATTGAACACCATCATTTCCTTCTCTGATTCCATAACGACAAATGATTCATCCACCCTGCCATCTTCTCCGGTTACACGGGAAAGATCCAGTTTGAGGTGTTTCGCCAAAAAAGGATAGGCGGCCATGCGCTTGGATGTCCCGTAGTCGTGGCCCTCCTCCTTGAAGTGGGCGTTTTCTATACGATCCGCAGCGCCATAGAGTCCATAGACGTGGCGAACGAATGGATACTCGTGCTCCGGAGTCTTCTGAGTCCAGTCCTTGCCGTTGGAAACGATCAACTGCGGACGAGGGGCAGCCAAGGCGGCGATCTCGGCGTTATTGGTCTTGTGTTTAGCGCTCCAGTGAATAGGCATGCCACTTTCACAAACACAACCGCCAAAGAAATGGGCAGACACTTGACACACTGGCACAGATACAGCTACCCGCTCGTCAAGGGCCGATAGAACAAAGGTCTGCGTACCTCCCCCCGAGCAGCCCGTCATACCGATTCGTTTCGGATCAACCTTAGGCAGGCTCAGCAGGAAATCGAGGACCCGCATACTGTTCCATGTCTGGAGCCGAAGAATTTCGGGAGTCTTCCGATGATTCCAGCCCACCAATTTGGAGTCTCCGTATCCAACCATGTCGTAAAGAAAAACGGTAGCGCCCATACGAGCCAAGACCGCGCATCGGGCCTGCCGAGACTCCTTGAAACGCCCTCCGTGCCCGTGCGGGCAAAGAATGCCGGCAAGGGTGCCCTTGAAGGCAGTCGGACGATAAAGAGTACCCGTAACGTAATAGCCGGGCGAGCTCTCGATGGCCACGTTCTCGGCCACATACCCCTTGCGAACCCGTTTGTCCACGAACCTAGGGTTCAGAGGCGTACGTTTGGGAAGCTTCTCCAACTGGGCCCCCGCGAGGATGCCTGCACGCACTTGAGCCCTGCGCTTTTTCCAGCTTTGCAGATCCGGGGTAGATGCCATAATGGCATCAAGTTCAGCTCGAGCCTCCTCGGGTTTCTGAGCATAACCGACTCGAAGACGCGGTTTCTCCGCCGCGTCAATGGCAATGAAAAAAAAGATAAGTACAATGGAAATAATAGAGATACGGTCGATGGACATTTTCATAACGAATAATTATTTCTTTGAAGGATTCTTTCTACTCTTTGTAAATTTCACTTTAAGTTCCACCTCCTGAGCCCACTCTTCCCAAAGTGACTTCATCTTCAAAACCCTTTCGGGGAAATTGGATGCAAGGTTTCTCGTTTCCGTTCGGTCCTTGCTCAAATCGTACAATTGCCATGCCTCGCTTTTTTTCTGAACCGACTTCCATTTTCCATCACGAATCACTTGCCAGCTCCCGTACTGAAAGAAGAGAGGCTTTTCACGCTCGAGCTCTTTACCGGCAAAGGTAGGGGTAAGGCTAATGCCATCCAAAGGAGGAAGGTGTTTCGGGTACCTCGCCCTTTCACCAGCCAGTTCCATCAAGGTGGGCACGAAATCGATCAGGTGACAAGGTTCACGGGAAATCGAATTTTTGGGCAACTTGATCCCATCCGGCCAATGAGCGATCATGGGCGTGCAGATTCCTCCCTCCAGTCCCTGCACCTTCCATTTTCTCAAGGGACTGTTGGTTGCATTGGCCCAGGATTGTCCGATGGCTTCAAAGGAACCCACGCTTCCCCACTGCGCTTCTGCATTCTTTCCTCCCCTCTTCGGTCGCTCATGGCTCGATCCATTGTCGACCAAGAAAATAATGAGGGTGTTTTCCAGTTTTCCTGTTTCACGTAACTTAGCGAGCAAACGCCCGACGTTTTGGTCCATACGATCCACCATCGCGGCATGTATTTGCATACGCAATGCCTCCTCCTTTCTTTCTTTTGGAGATAGAGTTGACCACACCTTGTGTTCCGGTTCGCTCAGAGCCGTCGTGTCCTCGTCGAACAACCCGATCTCCAACTGTCTTCGGTGCCGGGCTTTTCGGATTGCCTCGTATCCCTCGTCATAGACACCGTCATACTTGGCGATATCCTCCGGATAGGCATGGAGCGGCCAGTGTGGTGCGTTGTAGGCCATATAAAGAAAAAATGGGGCATCCGACCTCTCTTTTTCATCCAGCCATGCCAAGCCCCAGTCGGTAAAGGCATCGGTCGCATAAAAGTCTTTGGAAGGCAGGTAAGGCTTTATCAATTTCTTATCAAATGCCCAGGTGTAGACGGCTTTCCAGCCCGGAACATCCTCTCCTTCTCTAGCCTTGTCTCCGGGATTCCAAAAATTGATCGCGCCACCCAGAAATCCCGAAAAATGATCGAACCCCCGCCCGTGCGGGTTGAAGCTCGCATGATGCTTGCCGGACCACCAAGTGCGGTAACCGGCCGGCTTCAGGATTTCCCCAACAAGGGCCGTGTTGCTTAAGTCCCGATCGCTTCGATGGTGATAAAGTCCAGTAAGCAGACTGATTCGAGTAGTCCAGCATTTCGAAGTATTGTAAGCTTGGGTGTACCTAACGCCACCTCTTGCCAAGCGGTCGAGATTGGGTGTCTTGATCTCTCCACCATAACAACCCAAGTCCGAATACCCCATGTCATCCGCCAAAATAAGCACCACGTTCGGACCCTTTGCCGCAAAGGAAAAGATCGCCAGTTCCGTACAAAGCAAGAAACCAAGCACAAGAGCTCTTTTCACTTTACTTTCTTACTCCTTTCCCAATTCCACTTTTACGCAACCGTTTCAACAACGCTTCCGTTTTTTGTGGGAATTCCTTGGCGACGTTTTTGGTTTCCTCCGGATCCTTGGCGTGATCATACAGTTCCAGATACAAGGGCTCCGCCTCAATTTCCCGATAATCCAACCACGCGACAAGCCGATAACGGTCCGTTCGAAGGGAATACCCCATGAGGTGGTTCTCAAAAAGGTCGCGGCCCCATGATTTCCCTTGCTGCTTGATAATTTTTCTTTCCACCTCCTCGATCAATGGTCCGAAAAAAGTTTGGCGCATTCCGGAGGAAAGCGGATTGGCCGCCCACTCCCGGAGGGCGGGATTGGGAAACTGGCTGACCGCAAATTTTTTCCATTTTCTTTTCGGTTCATCCAAGAGCGGAACGAAACTTTTCCCGGCCAAATGAGAGGGCTTCGGCAGACCGGCCAAATCACATAAGGTGGGATAGAGATCGACCAACTCGACGAAGGCGCCGGTGGATTCGCCACGGGCCTTCATTTCGGAAGTCCAAACGATCAAAGGTACGCGAGTGGCTATTTCGTAATTTGTCGCCTTTCCCCAAATTCCCATGTCTCCCAAATGCCAGCCATGATCCCCCCAGACCACGATCAACGTGTCGTCCCGGATACCCGTTTCGTCGAGAGCCTCGAGCATCATTCCGATTTGTGCGTCAACGTAGCTGACGCAAGCATAATAGCCGTGCAGGAGAGTCTTTGCCAATTCCGGTCCGATGGGTCCCTTTTTGGGAATCCCGTGGCGCGTACGCAACTCGAAGGAAGCATGCAACCCAGTGACCGCCCCACCCTCCGGGCTCTTGGTGTGCTTAGCCAATTTGATTTTTTCACGATCATACAGATCCCAATATTTTTTCGGAGCGACGAAATCAAGATGAGGCTTTTTGAAACCGAGGGCCAGAAAGAGAGGTTGCTTGGGGTTCTTGTCGATATGATCCTTCAGGGTGGCGATGGCGAGCCTGGTGCTGAACCCATCGGAATAGGCATGGTCGGGAACGTCCGCTGACTCGTAAGCGGGTCCATGGATCAAACCGCCCGAGCCGTCTTTGCCGTATTTGGCCAGCATCTTTTCCTTGTTAGATGCCCACAGTTCCTGATTCTCCTTGAGCGCATAGTTTCCAGGCAACCACTTCATCTTAACCGGACAACGGTTGAAGGCCGGTTTGCGACTCCAAGAGTGATCATTATCCGTCATCCGAGCATGATAAATCTTTCCGCAATAAACCGCCTCGTATCCATGCTTGATAAAATGCTGGGGCAAGGTAACGATATCAGGGTTAAGTTCACGGAAGTAAGCGGTATTCTCGATCACGCCTATTTCATCCGGCCGCGCCCCTGTCATCAAGCTGGCCCGGGAGGGACTGCAAATGGCCTGCTGACAATAGACCCGGTCGAAGCGCATGCCTTCCTTGGCAAGCTTGTCCAAATTCGGAGACTTGGCAATCGACGAACCATAACAACCCAACTCGGGCCTTAAATCATCGATCGCGACAAATAGGACATTGGGGCGAGAGATCGCAAAAGCAGTTTGACCCTGAAAAACAAAAGCACAAAAAAAACAAGACTGTAGAATGACCAACTTCATGTGAAAACCGATTAGAACTCTAATTTGCAGTAAGAGTCGAGCGAATCAAAGGGATTGCAAAGCCCTAGCCTAAATAAATCATCCAGCTATCGAACCCCTACAATCCCCTAAATACAAGAAGTACTTGAAGCACGAATCAGTCTCCGCATACTCAAAAATCAAATGAATCGAAGAGATATATTTAGGTGTGCAAGCATAGTAGTTGCAAGCATCTTTGCCATTGGAACCGTATTTGGCAAAGAGAAGCA
>JABHOU010000018.1 GCA_018695085.1 Opitutia bacterium
GAATCCAGTTTTACTTTTACTCCTTTGTAGAGTGACTCAACGATTTCATAACGGGTCAAAATGTTGGAACCTTTGCCCATGTCGTGATTCCAACCAAGCAACTTGGCCAGATCCTCCAAGGTGTCACCCCTTGGTGATCTCATTTCCTGAATGCCGACGACGTCAGCCTTGGCCAACCGGATTGCTTTTGCGGTTTGGGACAAGGGTTGCTTGAGCATCACGACCCCACCCCGGTGTATATTGTAAGACATGACCCTAATGTTTTCCTTCTGCGTTTCGGCATTCACTGGGCAGATAAGGCCAAGTACAATAATGACCGCAAGCACTCCTAGTGCAGAAAAATTGTGTAAGATACTATTCATCGTTTATCGATAGTCTTAGAGATCTCGAACTCACACCAAACCCAAGGGTGGTCCGACAGGCAACCTTCGGCTTTTTTATTATCCTTGTTTTGATTCTTTGGTCCCCAGTCTCTGCCGGTTTGCAAAAGTTTCATCTCTTTCTTGGTACTGTAGAGGATATGGTCGATTGATTTTTCTTGGGTCGCATTCTTCATCTTGGTCTCTTTCAAGAGGGAATGCATGACCAACCCATCGGTCCATTCATTGAAGTCGCCCCCGACAATGACGTCAAAGGAAGCATCTTCTTTATTAATTCGCTCGGCCAGACCTCTTTGTTTTGATCCCTCCCAAGAAGCGACTTGGGTTGGCTGACGCTTGTGGTGCGCGAATCCCGGCAAGTGAAGGCTGTAGAGAGCGAATTTTCGCCCATTGATTTCGGTTTCTACACGAAAGGCGCTGGCGCGTCCCCACCCACTCCCTTCCGGAAGGTAGTCCTTGCCTTTCGTAAGCGGGGTTCGGCTGAGAACGGACTTGAACTTCCCGCCGTAATCACCGGTTACGTCACCCCATTGAGGTGCCTTGTGATTCGCGGATGAAACCGTCCCCACCGCCACGTGATCCAAGTCAAGCGCATCGGCCAAACGGCGAGACCAGTCCTTGACCTTTTTTCCACGGTTCGCCTTGGGAACCTCGCTCAGCAATATTACGTCGGCTTTCAGGGGCTTCAATACCTCGGCGATTTGCTCAGGCGTTGCCCATTGACCACAAGCAACGTTATAGGCCAAAACCCGAAGCTTGTCGGGACTGCCCTCAGCGGCAAACGCATATAACGCAAAAGAGAGTAAAGATAAAGTGAGGCATTTCATTCGGTAATAATCTTTTTTCGGGAGGGGTTCAGACTAGCGCTCGCTTCCCGTAGAGCCGAGATCGATGGTCAGTCTGCGTTGGCCCTTTCGGATGTTCACAATCCCGGAGCCATGTTTCGATTGAATAAACGGGCTGTCAAAGAGCTTCTTCGGGGCGAGGTTGATGCTTGTACCGTTGACTCTGGGGATGCCTTCAGACGAGAGATGCAGGGAAAGCGTCAGCTTCTCGTCCTTTCCTCCAGAGAGCTTGAACCAACCGTCCCTGGGCTCACCTGAAAAGGTTCCCAGATAATTTGCGAAGGCTTCGATATCGGCGTGGTCTTCACTCCGACCTGCGATCAGAGCAACCGGGGCTTTGCCATCATTCATACGTAGGATGACCTCATTGTCCCAACTACTGCCACATGATGCATTCGACTTTGTTCGCGAGAATCCTTTTACGCCCAGCCAGGCATTGCCTTCCCGGAGGATCTGCCAACCACTTCGCTCGACTATCCGAGTTTTCATGCCTTTGCCTCCCCAGATCACTCGCATGTCTCCCGTAGTCTTGGCCTTGGCGTGTCTCTGTACCAATAATACGTTTTCATGCTGGACGGCCTGCTGCTCCCCATAGGTCTTGCCGTTGGCGAGTCCTTCGCACTGCGGAACCACGCGGGCGTTCAGGTCGGAGGCAAAGACAATGCCGTGGTATCTGTTCTGTGACGTCAGGGCTGGATAGCCTTCCGGTAAATCCTGCCCCTCCTGGTACAAGTGGGATGAAACCCGCGGTAGCTTGGGATCAATCATTAGGGATCCCATGACATAGTCTGGCGTGCAGTAGTCGTATCCGATCATGCGCGGATCAGTGGGTTCGAATGCATACCATGGTGAATGCTTTACCGGAATATCCTTTGCCTTCATGTGCTTCTGCTTGGCAATCCTGCGGGCGACATAGGTATACTCGCCACGTCCCTCGACGTCCTGAGCGATATCCATAATGACGTCGGGCAAGCGGTATCCGGTTGTAGCCAAGACAAACGTCGTGCCCTGAATGGGGTGATTGGGTACTTGCCGGGGCCCCCACCATTCGCGAGTCCCCAGAAATGATTGGCCCATGTTTCTCCAGCGGTCACCCGAGCCCCATCCGGTCAATCTCCCTTTGCTCTTCGAGTCATCCTGATAGATCCGAGTTCGGCCACCACCACGAACGCCACGTATCTGGCCCACCGCCCAGTCCGCCCAAATCAGATGAAGGATTTTATCCATTCGTTCACGAAGAACTTCGTCCTCTGATAAATCACGCATGTTCATCATTTCAGGCAGGGTGTAGCTGGGACCATACTGGGAAAAGACTTCCACCAGCAGACCGTGTTTTGCCCGGGAGACGCAGTACTCCTTGTAGTACGTATTCCATGCTTCATAATGAGCTTTCACACTCCGGCCGTCGGGCAATATCCGATTCTTGTATTCGGGACTGTTTTTCAGCGCCTGCAAGGCGAGTAGTGCATTACTGTAGTGCATCATCTCATGGTTCTCCGAACCGTGAATGCTCCACACATGATCAAGTCCGGCTCGTTCAAAACGGCTCATCTTAATTACATAGAGCCAGAACATTCGCTCGACAACGGCTTGAGTTTCGGCATCCAGGCGTCCGGGATAAAAACGGCTTTTGTCGTGGAACAATTGATAGACCCGGTTCCATGTCCGCATCTGCCACTTCACGTGCTCGGAGGAAGCGATCTCAACGGTCATTCCCCCCTGCCCTTTTTCATGTTTGATAATCCCCTGTTCTGCCTGACGCAGCAGACGGTTTGCTTCCGGCATTTCCCGGTTCAGCCAGAGTCGCGCGAAGGCACCGTGTAACGGAATGATATTCTGTTTTCGTAGGACATTCTCAAAGAATTTCTCCGCATTTCCTATGTGTGCTTTTCGGATAAGATCGAATTTGGATTTCACCGATTCGGCTGGAATCGGATCGGCAGGCTTGCCTGCTTTCAAATAGACGGCAAGTTCCGGAACTGTGGTTTTCAGTTCCTCGATTATTAGATCCGTGATCGTTTCAGCCCCTTTCCTGTTGAAATGGGTCTTGTCGCCTTCCTTGAAATTGTAGGCCATGCTCTCCTCACGACCGATCTTGTTATGATGTGCGATACTCGCAGTGTGCAGGTCGATGAATGACAGATTCAATTCCTTGGCCAACGCTTCGGCGGCCTTTGCGTAGTCAGTCAGCGTTGCCTTGTAGCTGTACTTTTCGTTTTGGACCAAGTTGGACACTATCCTGCCGTTCTTGTCGAAGGAACGACGCGTGACTGAGCTTACAATGATTGGTTCTCCTCCACCCTTTTTAATGCGATCAACATAGGATTGCAGGTAGGCTTTGTAGGCCTGAGTGTCATATCGCTTCTGGTCGTTATGGCCAAACTGAATCAGGACGTAATCGGGTTGGAGTTGTACGAGTTCATCCAGTTTCTTGGACAAGGCTTGAAGGGTCGCCCCATTCTTCGCGTAATTGACAATTTTCACTCGAGCCTCAAACCGCCCCGCAAAGGCCGGCCCCCACCCGGATTGCACGGCGACGGTGGAGTCACCAATGAGACCGATCGTAACGGCTTTCACCTTAGCCTCGCAAACTGCCAGGCTGATGAGTAATGCAATTTTTAAAACAATCTTCATGTCCCTGTGATGGACTTGCTTACTTGTAGTCCGCTTCCATCAGGCTGTTGAGCACCGAAGTTTGCCACTCGAGTAATTGTAATTGTAGTTTCTTGGCAAGAGCGGCTTGGCTCTTGGCCAAATTATTGCTCTCAGCCGAATCTTTTCTGAGATCAAACAGCTCAACTCCGGTATTCTTGTCACCGTCGATCACCAGTTTGTAGTCGCCTGAAATGATCGCCCGCGCTCCGTTGAAATTCCCTTTGGTTATTTTTGGGTGATGATCATTGCGAAAATTACGGGTAAAGAGTCCCCGCATTTGTTTGACCAAAGGGGTGGTTCCCTTTTGCAGTTCGGGGTC
>JABHOU010000017.1 GCA_018695085.1 Opitutia bacterium
AGACCTGCGGCGAGTTGATGGGTCAGCTCAAGAAAAAGGGAGTCGCCGACAACACGTTGGTGATCTATCTGGCCGACAACGGTTGGAACGAATACGGCAAGGCATCTCCCTACGAAAACGGTGTGCGAACCCCGGTCATCGTGCATTGGCCCGGCAAGATCCGGCCGCGCAAGGAGGAGCGCCGTCTCGCCACGAATCTCGACATGGCGCCGACGATTCTCACGGCTTGCGGCGTCACGCCCCCGGCATCAATGCCTGGCATTAATTTGCTCGACGACAAAGCGGTGACTAAGCGTGATACGCTGTTCTTGTCGAATTTCGCCCACAACATGGTGTCGGCAACAGAACCGGAAAAGAGCCTCTGGACGCGATCCTGCGTTCATGGCAAGTGGAAGTTGCTCTCCTGGATTGAAAACCCGCCCAAACAGGTTCCTTGGAACCGTGGTCATCGCCACAAGAATCCTGGCGCGAATTTGGAACTATTCGACCTCCTCGCCGATCCGCATGAAACGAAGAATCTTGCGGAAAAGCACCCCGAGGTAGTCCAAAATCTGCTCGCGCGGATTGACGGTTGGTGGAAGGTTGACTGAGATCATCCAGGGAGCACCAACGATACGAGACAGAAATCAATAACGCCACAAAGAGGTTTGGTTCTGCAATACAAACAATCCATATTCATGCTGACGGCGTTGACGTGCACGGTCTTGTGGGCCGACGCAGCCCAGACCTTGTTCAAAAAGGACATCGTTCCTTTTTTCGAAGAGTATTGCATCAGGTGTCATGGTCCTGAAAAAAGCAAGGGCAAGATCTCGTTGCACACCCTTGACGGAGATTTGTCAGCTGGACGTGAACCTGAGCGTTGGGAGGACGTGCTCGAAATGCTCGAAAGTGGTGAAATGCCGCCCGAAGACGAAGAGCAACCGAGTGAGACCAAGCGCATGCTTGTCGCTGATTGGATCAACCGTGGACTTCACGATTACGTAAATAAAGCCAGCAAAGTCGCAGTCGCCACGACGACCCGCCGGCTGACGAACTTCGAGTATCAGAATACGATGCGGGACTTGTTGGGTTTTGAGCTCGAGCTTGCCAAAGACCTGCCGGTCGATCCGGACAAACCGTATCATTTCAACAATACTGCGAAAATGATGATGATCGGTCCTGACCAATTGATTCGCTACAAGGAGGCTGCCCGCAAGGCTATGGCGAGCGCGATCGTAGACCCGGGAAATCCGGAAATCCATAGGGTCAGTTCGAAGTGGGAACATGGGAAACCCAGCAAAGGGGGGTTGTCTCAAGCTGAGATAGGCGTCTATCAGGGACCTGGGGTCGGCAGGAAAACCATCGGAGTGAAACGCTGGCCCAATACCGGGGAGTTCAGAATCCGAGTCAAGGCATCGGGGAATTTCCCCTCGGGATTCAAGGAAGTTGGGCTCCGATTGGTGATGGGTACCGATCTACGGCATGATTCGGGGGCGGGAGTCTATCATGAAGTGGGATTTGCTCATCTGGCCAACTCCCCCGATCAACCCGAGGAGTTCGAATTTCGGGGGCGTATCGAAAACATCCCGGTTCAGCCGGCCAGGACGAGCAGAAACAAGATCATTCCACCAAGTATAACCATCACTGCACAGAATATTTTCGACAACGGGGAACTGAACGATCATCGCAAGAGCGGGTTTGACGCATCCTGGAGCGCTCAGGCTCCTCGCGTGGTCCTTGAGTCGCTCGAGTTCGAAGCTCCCTTGGCCGAAGTCTGGCCTCCTCCACACCACACCCGTATCCTTTTTGAATCGCCTTTGCGCAAGGCAAAGCCCGAGGAGTATGCTCGCGGGGTCATCAAGCGCTTCATGACCCGGGCGTTCCGGCGCCCTGTGACCGAGGAGGAAGTTGATCACTATCAACGGATCTACAAGATTTACGATGCGGAGTCCGATACGCTTGAGCAGGCGATGCGAGAGACCCTTGCGATGGTCCTGGTTTCGCCTCAGTTTCTTTATCACATGGTGATTGATGACGACGGCCCGTCGAAGCAATATGAACTCGCTTCGCGCCTTGCCTATTTCCTTTGGGGAAGCATGCCCGATCAGGAACTGTTTGATCTCGCGGCCTCGGGAAAGCTTGCCGATCCCGTAGTCATTGAGGCTCAGACGCGTCGGCTCTTGGCCGACCCGCGGGTCTTGGGTTTTGTCGGAAACTTCACCACCCAGTGGCTGAGCATCGCCAAGATGAAAACGGTGAACGTCAACCGTGACCTTTTTCCCCGGTTTCTCTATACCGTGCACGTCGGCGAACGGCGCGGACAGGAACAGTTGTTCCGTCCGACCATCCGCGACTATATGCATGAGGAGACAGTGGGGTTCGTTGGCGAACTGATTCGTAAAAACGCGAGCGTCCTCAATATCGTCGATTCGAAATTTGCCTACCTCAACGAACCACTTGCAGTCCATTATGGTGTCGAAGGGGTGAGCGGATTGAAGCTTCGTCCCGTTGCGATCAAAACCGAACATCGTCTTGGGGGCCTGCTGACGCAAGGTTCCGTTTTGGTGGGCAATTCCACGGGCTCGGCTCCGCATCCGATTTATCGTGCGGTTTGGTTGCGCGAAGCCATTCTTGGGGACGAGGTCAAGCCACCGCCGGCCGAAGTCCCGGCCTTGTCTGATTCTGCCGGAGATTCCGCCGATGAAGCGGTTTCGATCAAGAACCTGTTGGCTCTTCACCGAAACAACGAAAGTTGTCGTGATTGTCATGTCCGTCTCGATCCATGGGGGATACCGTTTGAGCGTTACAGCTCGATAGGGAAATACCAGCCCTTGGTTCCCAAGGACAAAGTGCGGGTGCGAGGTTTCAACCACAAGCAAGACCAGACTTTTGCAGGCTATGAGGCATATCTGAAATCGATTTACACGGAGAAAGTGGACGCATCCTCCCGCGTGCCTCACGGGCCTGCCGTGGACGGGATGGAGGAACTCAAGAAATATTTGCTCAAGGACCGCAAGGATGAGATCGTCGAAAACGTCATTCGCAGACTGTTGGCTTACGGTATCGGTCGGGAGCTAAGCTATCGCGATCGGTTTGAAGTTGAGAAATTACTAACGTTATCCGAAGAAGACGAATATAAGCTTCAAGAGATGATCGTATCCATTTGCCTGAGCCCTACCTTCACCGGTATCGAAAACAAGGAAGAATAATTACATGAAACAAAAATCCTGGCATATCAATCGACGTGAGTTCGTAAGAGGCGGTGGCGCGGCTCTTGCCTTGCCCTTCCTCCAAGGCATGTCCTGGGGAAAGCCGTCGGTGGTCAAGGCTCTGCCCAAACGCATGGTGGTAAGCTACGTTGCCTACGGTGTGTACGAACCGAAGACCAAGGACGGTTCGCATCATGATTGGAATTGGTGGCCATGCAAGGACGCCGGCCCCCTGACTTTCAATCAATCGGCTTCTCCCTTTGCTCCGTTGAAAGATTCAGTGAGTTACCTCAAGGGTCTCGAACACGCAGGTGGGGTTGGGATGGGCGGCCACAGCAGTGGCGATGTTTTCGCTACCGGCGCCGACATGACGATATCGGAAAAAACAAACAATGTTTCGGTCGATCAAGTTGCCGCAAAGGTGAGTGGGCATCACACGCGTTACCCCTCACTCGTGTTAGGCACTGAGGGTGGAACGGGATCCTATGGGAGCGCCAAGACGCTCTCGCATTACGGTCCGGGGCGACCGATCCCGTCGATGCACCG
>JABHOU010000417.1 GCA_018695085.1 Opitutia bacterium
CGACGTTGAACCCTCTTCGCTCGGCCCAACGGACATACATCCTCATCAACATGTCGGCCCAGTCGCAGGACTCCGTCCCCCCTGCCCCTGCATGAATACTGAGCAGCGCCGGACGACCATCGAATGGTTCGTTCAGGAAACTGGCGACTTCCAAATCCTCGACTTGAGACAAAGCGGATTCAAGAGTGTCTACGAACTCTTTGCTCATCTCCTCGTCGTCTTCATCTTCCTCGCACAATTCGCACAAGGCTTCGACGTCTTCGACCTGAGCTCGAAATTCTTCCACCTTGGAAACAGTCTGCTTCAGGCGGTTGTTTTCAGAACCGACCTTTCTCGCGGTGTCCTGATCATCCCAGAAAGATGGCGACGACATAGCTTCCTCAAGTTCGGCGATCTTCTTTTTCTTTTCGTCGCACTCCAAGAACTTCCACAAGTGATCCGTTCTTTTAATCAATGCCTGCAATCTCGTCTTGTCTTCTGGTAAAATCATTCAATTCCCACTATTAGATTTCAAAAGCGTACCCCTCGGGCAATTCTTCGTGCAGACCGCACTCGCGTTTATGTCCGGCGTTGCGGGTGTCCTCTCTTGAAGATGCCTCGGATACCTTCTTCGTGCTATGCCAGTCCCCCAAGGAATCATAGCCTTGGCCCTCCAAGGGATGGTAGGGGAGATTATTGGCTGGAAGATATTCGTATGTGCTTCGTTCGTCCCAATCAAGAATCGGGTAGATTTTCACTGTCCCGTTCTGAGTCTCGACATAGGTGCGATCCGCACGACTTTTCGATTGCCCTCTGCGCAAACCCGAAAGCCACCCCTTGGCATTCACTTCCTTCAGGGCTCGCTGCATCGGTTCGACCTTGTTCATCAGGTTATACCTCTCCATTCCTTCGGCTCCTTGCTCCCAAAGTTTGCCGAACCGTATTTCCTGATAAGCTTGAGAAAGACCACTTGAGAAGGTTTTCGGCCTAATTCCGAGTTTTTCACACAAGGTTTCTGCGTATTCGTAGGTCTCAGGGAAGAGGTAACCCGTATCTACGAAGATGATTGGGATTTCCTTGTTCACCTTGCTCACCAGATGAAGCATGACAGCGCTTTGCAGGCCAAAGCTCGTTGACACTACGAGATCCTCGCCGAAACGATCCCATGCCCAAGCCACCCGACCAATGGCATCAAGCTGTTCCAGTTCCGTATTCTCTGAGGTGAAATCCTTGTTGTCCGCCTTCATTGTAATAATGTGGCAAAATATTGATCATGTCATGTGTAACGGATTTAGTAAAGAGCAGGCTTGGTCATAGATTAAAAAGCATTGCTTCTTGCTCAAGTCGCTCCGAAATCTTATTTATTTGAATATGGACCCGATCGAACGGATGGTAATGCGAACGCCTGAATTGGAAAGCTGCGCAGAGAGTGTTCGGCTAGCCCACAACGCTCTGCTCGCTTGCTTTCGCAAGGGCAACAAACTTCTTTTGTGTGGAAATGGAGGCAGTTGCGCCGACTGCGATCACATTGCAGGCGAACTCGTAAAGAGCTTCTATAGAGATCGCCCCCTCGATACCGAATTGGCTGAAAAGCTAGCTCCTGAACTCGCCGCCAACCTACATGGTTCCCTACCGGCTATCCCTCTTCCTTCTTTCACAGCCTTTCATACGGCCTTCGCCAACGACGATCGCCCCGAATATGCATTCGCTCAGCAAGTGCTGGGTCTTGGTAAACCCGGCGACGTACTTCTCGCCATTAGTACTTCTGGAAATTCTAAAAACATTTTGCATGCTGCGAAAACAGCTCATGCCATGGGAATGGGAGTAATCGGACTTACCGGGGAAAGCGGAGGCGAGTTGGCCAAGCTTTGCGACGTCGCCATCTGCGCTCCGGAAACCGACGTCGCTCGCATACAGGAGTTTCATCTCCCTATCTACCATGCGCTCTGCGAAATGATTGAGGAAGCCATGTTTGGCTAACTTCTCTCTTCGCCATGCCCCTCATGACCGACCTTCGCGAGCAATTCCCCTCGCAGGAACTTTTCCTTGTTCGAGATATTGCCGAGGACGTTGCCGAAGCCGGTGGTCAGGTTATTTGTGTTGGCGGTTGCGTTCGGGACGCTCTGCTCCAAATAGCTGCAGAAGAGTTCGATCTCGAAGTCAGCGGCATGGACCCCGAGGAACTTCGTGCTCTTTTAGCCCGCAAGCACTCGGTCGATGAATATGGCAAATCATTTGGCGTACTGAAGCTCAAAGGCCAACCGATAGAAGTTTCAGTGCCGCGTTCGGAGACCAAGAGCTCCACCGGTCATCGGGGGTTCTCCGTCGATGTAGATCCCCATCTTCCCTTTCCCAAAGCCGCCGCTCGACGTGATTTCACGGTCAATGCAATCGGTCTGGATCCGCTTACGGGAGAATTGCTCGACCCACACGGCGGCATTAAGGACTTGGATGCCCGCATCCTGCGACATGTCGGTCCCGCCTTTGTTGAAGACCCTTTACGGGTTCTGCGTGGCATGCAGTTTGCCGCTCGCTTCGACCTGTCGCCTGCTCAGGAGACAATAGAACTCTGCCGAACCATCGACCTTGAAGGTCTTGCACCCGAACGTATCTTTGACGAATGGAAGAAGCTCTTTCTCAAAGGGAAAAGCATTTCGCGAGGTCTAAACTTTCTAAGAGAAACGACATGGCTTCGCTTTTTTCCCGAACTGGAAGCTCTAGTCGATTGCCCTCAAGACCCCGAATGGCATCCCGAGGGAGACGTATGGGTGCACACCCTGCACTGCATGGATGCTTTTGCCGAAAAACGAATCAACGACGAATGGGAAAACCTCGTGGTCGGTTTCGGTGTCTTGTGTCACGATTTGGGCAAACCCCTCACCACAGTTACGGATGAAAACTCTCGCATTCGCTCGCCCAAGCATGAATCCAAGGGAGAAGCCCCTACCCGATCATTCTTGGAGCGAATGACAAATCAAAAAGACTTGCCCGAACAAGTCGTTCCACTTGTTCGCCGCCATTTGGCACCACGTACCTTTTACATGGATCAAGCTAGCGACAGTGCCATACGCAGGTTGGCTCGCCAAGTTGTCCGCATCGACCGCCTCGTCCGTGTCGCCGAAGCCGATATGGCCGGACGTCCACCCAAGTCAGCGGACTTCCCAGAAGGAAAATGGCTACTTAATCGAGCTGAGAAACTCCGAGTGAAGGACGCCGCCCCCCAAGCGCTGGTTCTTGGACGACACCTCATCGAGCGCGGGATGCATCCCGGTGCCGGCTTTAGTCCCATCCTCGAAGAATGCTTCGAGGCTCAACTCGATGGCGCATTCACAGACCTTGATGGTGGTCTCGCTCACCTCGATTTAATCTTAAAGCGCACGTCGGATAACGTTTAACGTACGTTTTCCTTTGCTTAATTCCGAATTCAGCCAGAAATAAAATCTTCCCACCTACCCATAAAGTACTGCTTGCTAGACACTTACATACATTTCAAGTGCATTCCATGATAATGGGCACACTACTTGCAAATACAAAGAATCATGAAAATTACTTCTAGAAAACTCCTGCTACCTCTACTTGCGACCCTTGCAATTTATGCAAATGCCAAGGAACACTTGCTCGACGTCCCCTTGAATGATCTGGAAATCACTTCAGGGGACTTGCCTGCGAGTAATGTGAATCTAGCTCACTCTTGGCAGGGAGGTCGTTGGGTTCCTGAAATCATGCCTTATGCCGTCTCTTCCGAGGCGAAGGAAATTTACCTCTTGATGGATCAGGATGAAAATAGGCGCAGGTGGAGAAGCCAATTCCGTCCCGACCAGACACGCGTCATCATTCGCACCGACAGGCTTCCTCTGAAAGGTACTCTTTTCTTGCCCGATGCCGATGGGGAGGGTCTTCGGTCCGTGGAGTTTCGCGTAAAAAAGGGTAATTCGATCGGTGAATTGGAATTCCATATAGGTCGAAAAGAATATTACGAACATTTGCTCGCTCGAGGCATCCCCGGAGCCGCATGGTTCAGGCACCAAGCGGACTCCAGTGCATCGGTAATGCGCAAACTGGACGCAAACGTATCGAATGCGACAAACCCCAACAGACGTCCCAATCGTCCTTCCAGAGGAAGTCTAGAGGACACCTTGGATCTCTTTTCCGGAGGCCGAGCCCTAAGTGAGAACCTGCAGTTTGATCGCGAATTGCGCTTATCACCTGAGGGTAATGCCACAATCCCCGTCAACAACATCAAGGGCATTACCATCGCGGAAATGGAATGGGAGGAACTTTTGGGCGACAAAAACCCCGCCCTCGATCCACTCGCCAAGGTAATACCCGCAGACCAACACGCCATTTTCTTTCCCACATTCGCCGACTTGCTCACCATCTTCGACGAGGCCGCGCTTCAAGGCACTCCGCTGCTTCGCTTGGCTGAGGCTCGTTCGGAGAGTGCCCAAAGCAAGGAGAAGTATCGCGACCAGCTCTGCCTTCCCGTTACCGAACTCAGTCGGCTACTCGGGCCTAAGCTCATCGCCTCAGTGGCCATGACGGGAGGAGATCCCTTCCTTCGTACGGGAACCGATCTGACCATCCTCTACGAGGCCAAGCAGACCGAAGCCCTGGTCGCCTCCCTCGCCCTAAGGCGCCTGCAGACTTCTCAAAAACGAAAGGATGCCAAGGCCGTTTCCGGAACCGTTGCGGGCATCGACTACGTTGGGCTAGTTTCGCCCGATCATTCCGTAAAGTCCTATTCCGCCGTCTTGGGCAAAAACGTCGTCGTGGTCACCAACTCACTTGCTCAGCTTCACAGGTTGGCCGCTGCGGAATCGGGCAAGAAGCCAAATCTGGCAAGTCTCGACGAATACTCCTTCTTCCGTTCCCGATACTTGCGGTCAGCCGACGTCGAGGAGCAAGCTTTCCTCATGGTAACCGACGCCGCCATCCGTCGCTGGTGCGGGCCCGCCTGGCACATCGGCGCTTCCCGCCGCACTCGAGCCGCCGCCGCGCTCTCGGAACTTCAGGCTCGGCACGAAGCCGGTGAAAAGCTGCAGTCGAAAGAATTTCCCGAACTCGGCAAGGTTTCGCTGGTTTCCGGTAAAGTGCAGTC
>JABHOU010000472.1 GCA_018695085.1 Opitutia bacterium
CGAAGAGGATGTTCTTTCTTTTGGTCTTGGACGGTTTCGAAGAAACCAAAGGTGTGATGCTTGGCCGGTAGACTTTGGCTTTCTGGAGGTTTCCCTTGCCCGCAATCCACTGGTAGGAACCATCTTGGACGAACAGGTCCCGCTTGGCGTTGAGCTTCTTGGCCTGAGGAGCGAATTCCTCGGGGGCGAAGGACGCCAACCGACTCTTGACCTTGGCATACTTGTCTTCTCCGGCCAGGTTATTCCATTCGTTCGGATCCTTTTTGACATCGTAGAGTTCTCCCCCACCCTCTCCATAACAGATATAGCGCCAGTCTCGATTGATGACCGCATATTCTCCGGGGTGCATATGGGGAAGAAATACGGAACGGTCCTTGGCCTTGCCCGGGGCGGCCAAAGTGGAGGCGATGGAAGTTCCTTCCAGTGTTTGTTTGGTTTGAGGAAGTCCGCACATCTCACGAAAGGTCGGATACATATCGATCAGACTGACGGTGACGTCCGTTGTCTTGTTTTTGGCCACTCCGGGACCCGACCAGATGAACGGAACGTTGGAAGTACGTTCCCAGAGAGTGTGTTTTCCCCAGTCCCCTTTTTCTCCCAGGTGATAACCATGGTCACTCCAGAGAACGACGATGGTGTTGTCCGCATAGGGGCTTTGCTCGAGGGCGTCGAGGACACGGCCAATCATGGCGTCGGCGTAACTGATGTTGGCGAGGTAGCCATGGATGGCATCGTCCCAAGCATCCAAAGACTGCAGTTTTTGAACGATGCGGGACCGGGCGGTTTTCATTTTTTTGATCTTCTCGGGAAGATCTGCCAAGTCATCTTTCTTGACCGAGGGCAGTTCGATTTTGTCGGCCTCGTAGAGGTCAAAATATTTCTGCGGACAGTAGTTGGGGTAGTGGGGGGCGTAGAGACCAACGGCGAGGAAAAAAGGCTTGTCGTGCTTTTTCTTCAATTGTCCGACCGCCCAATTCGCTCGCTTGGTATCGGCCATTTCCTCTTCCTTGTCGTTTGGGATACCGGCCCATTCGAGAAACATGCCGCCGGTGATTTCCTTCCCACGGTTGTAGATGCTGGCGGGAAAGGTTTCGGGAAAGGGGGTCTCTTCGCTCCATGAATTCATGGGCCATCCCGTTTCTCTTTGCTCGGGGTTGCGCAAAAAGAAGTGGGTCCAGTCCCGTACGTCGATGGCGCCGGCCGGGTGATGAAAAAGTTTACCCGCTCCGTAAGTCGAGTAGCCTGCCTTGGCAAAGCTGGTCTGGAGGGATTCGATTTCGGGGTGATCCACGAAGTAGGTGGCGCTCTGGTAGCATCCGGTGGTCGAGGCGAATTGGCCGGAGAAAATGGCTGCCCGGCTGGGGGCGCAGAATACGCCGGCGGTGTGAGCGTTGCTGAAGTTGACTCCGCTCTTGGCCAACTTGTCTATGTTGGGAGTGATGGCCCGTGGCGTTTTGCCAAGGCAACCGATCCAATCGTTCATGTCGTCGACCGCGAGAAAGATAACGTTAGGGCGAATCGACGGATAGGTCGTGCCAGTCTGTTGGTCGGCTTGCCCTAAAAGAGGCAGATCCATAAGGAGTGCTAGCGTCATTGCCACAAAGCTTTGCTTAATGGATAATTCAAATTGAATAGTTTTCATATTCTTATTGAACACTCAACGCCAATGAATAGTTGCATCGAAATTGATTGAAGAGAGAAAGGACGCAGGTTCAGCGCTGCTTTGGCTTGAGCTTGATCTCTCGTATTTGCGGTAGCTTGTACTTCTACCCTAGGATGTCATGAATCAAGTTGCCGGCAACGTCGGTGAGCCTGAAATCGCGACCATTATGGCGGTAAGTGAGCTTCTCGTGGTCCAGGCCCATCAGGTGTAGAACAGTAGCGTGCAGGTCATGGACGGAAGTCCGATTTTCGATCGCTTTGTAGCCAAATTCGTCGGTGCGTCCGTATCGGGCGCCTCCTTTGATGCCACCGCCGGCAAACCACATGGTGAAGGCATTGGGGTTGTGATCACGACCGGTGCCGTTGCCTTGTGAGTCGGAGGTGCGGCCAAATTCGCCGCCCCAGACCACCAGAGTCTCGTCGAGCATGCCGCGCTGCTTGAGATCGGCAAGCAAGGCGCTGATTGGCTTGTCGACCGACCGAGCCGCGACCGTATGGTTGGCTTTGATGTCGTTGTGACCATCCCATGGGACGTCGTTGACGCCTCCTCCACCGCCATTGGTTCCTGCGAAAACGTGGATGAAGCGCACACCGCGCTCGACCAGACGCCTTGCGGTCAAGAGCTGGCGACCGACCAGTTCGGTGTCTTTGGTGCCGATGCCGTAGAGTTTGCGGGTGGATTCGGTTTCGTTATTCAGGTTAAAGGCGTTGGGCGCAGAGGTTTGCATCCGGTAAGCCAACTCGTAGGCTTCTTGCCGGGCTTCCAAGTTGGAGGTGTGGAGGCGCTCCGTCCTATGGGAATCGTTGAGAAATTTGATGGCATCGAGTTGGGATCGCTGTTGGTCATCGGTCAGGTCGTCGAGACGGTCAAGGTTGTCGATGACCTTCTTGTTGCCGCCGTCGATGGCGGTGGCCTGAAAGATCTTGGGAAGGAAGCCGGTAGACCAGATCGGATCTTCCCCGCGTGGTTTCTTGGGGGCATGCAAGACAAAGGAACCGGGCAAGGATTTGTTGGGGGTGCCGAGCCCGTACATCAGCCAACTGGCGATACTGGGAAAGCCCTGACGAAAGAATCCGGAGGTAAGCTCGAGCATGGCCGGAGTATGGTTGTTCGAGCGCGAGTACATGGAGTATATGAAAGCCATGTCGTCGACGTGATTGGAAAGATGTGGAAAGAGATCGGAAACCCAGGCTCCGGATTCGCCGTATTGCTTAAAGGCAAAGGGCGAGGCCAGGCACTTGCCGCTTGTTGTAAAAAAGCCGGTTTTGGAATCCGCGTCGGGCAGGGGCTTGCCGTGGTTTTTGTTGAGCACCGGCTTGTAGTCGAAGGTGTCCATTTGCGAAGGCGCGCCGGTCATGTGAAGCCATATGATGCTTTTGGCTTTGGCAGGAAAATGTCCGGAGCCGAAGGCTAGCGGGTTGTTTTGGGCAAAGGCGCCCTGGGTGGCAAAGATACCGGCGGCAGTTCCCGCCTGGCTCAAAAAATTTCGTCGTGAGTGTTTCATAGGTCGTCTTAATCAACGTAGACAAATTCGTTGCTGCAGATCAGTAGCTGGCAAAGATCAATCTTAGCCTTGTCCGCGGCCTTGGCGTCGCCCTCGTAAAGGTTGGTCTGCCGAGAAAGGAATTCAGCGAGGTAGCTCAGTTCTCGGGGGAGGGGCGGTCGGGAGTAAGTTTCCCAATAGAGTTGGGTGACCAAGGCTTCGTTGGAATCCGCTTTTATGCGTGTCGCCAACTTGGCGCTCATTTCGCGTACGAACTTGGAGTTTAACAGAGTCAGGGACTGTGGAGCGGAGTTGGTCTCGTTGCGCATCTCTTTGCCTTCGATGGCGTCTGGGGCGTCAAACAATTGAAGGAAGGGCAAGAGTTTGCTGCGTTTGACGGTGAGGTAAACGCTGCGGCGCGGGTCGGTGAGTGAGAGCGTACCCTTTCCGTACATGCGGGGGTCGAGGTCGCCGCTCATTTGCATCAGGCGATCACGAATGACTTCGGCCTCGATGCGCTGGCGCGGTCGCGTCCACAATAGTTTGTTGTCGGGGTCG
>JABHOU010000016.1 GCA_018695085.1 Opitutia bacterium
CGATCGCTTGGTCGTAAAGGAAAGGCTTGGTTCTGGTTCCGAACAAGTAGGCATAAACCTGACACGAGAAGCAGCCGAGATTCATGCCGAAAAAATGAAAGATCCCATATTTCAACCCTATATTCAAGGGCATGAATTCAGCGCTGAAGTCTGGTTGGACAAAACAAGTCGTGCTTACGGAGTAGTGTTGCGGTGGCGAAAGAAAGTTGTAAACGGGGAGTCCCATCATACGGTAACTTTTCACAACGGAGAATGGGAGGATCTCGTAGTCAGTTGCGTTGAAGCGTTGGGTCTCACCGGTCACGCCCTCGCTCAAGTCATCGTGGACGAAAATGATTCTCCCCATATTGTGGAAATCAATCCGCGACTAGGCGGAGCCTCTCCCCTGTCCCTAGCCTGCGGTCTACACTCGATCGAATGGTTCTTGCGTGAAACCGCAGGAGAACTGATTTCTAACGACTCAACATTCAAACCTTTTCCAGGGAAAAGCCTGACCCGCGAAGGGGATCGAGTAACCATCGAGCTCTGATTTATCGGTTTGGAAAGTTCTCGAAAACCGTTTGCTCTCGACTCCAAACGAGACCGAATTAGTGTAGTTTCTCCATGTCGGCTATAGTCGTAGCAGTTGGAAATCAAAAAGGTGGCGTGGGTAAGACCACCACCACCGTAAATCTTGGTCATGCCTTTGCGGCGTCAGGGATACCTACGCTGATTGTGGATCTTGACCCTCAGGCCAATGCCACCAGCGCCTTGGGTTTTGAAAAAAAGCCGGGAGCGGGCATCTATGGTCCCATTACGGGAAACGCTTCCGCCATCGATCAAGTTCAAGCGACGCGTTCGGAAAACTTGTGGATTCTCCCATCCGAACTGGATCTTGCCGCGGCGGAACTAGAATTGGGCGGTCAACCCGACTATCTACTAAAGCTCAGAGAATGCCTAGCGACCCTGAAGGAAGGCTATGGCCTGAGCGTAATACTCGTAGATTGCCCACCGACCTTGGGACTGCTTTCGATGAATGCCCTTTGTGCCGCAGATTACCTGCTCGTTACGCTACAGTGCGAATACTTGGCTTTGGAGGGACTTGGACAAATCCTCGGCGTGGTGGATCAGTTGAGGGATTCAGGTGCGAACAATGACCTGAAGGTGGGAGGCATCGCGATGACAATGTTCGATAATCGCACACGCCTTTCTTACGACGTATGGGAAGAAGTGGGGACGCACTATCCGCAACTCATGTTCCGCACGGCGATTCCTCGCTCCGTTCGCCTTAGCGAAGCACCCAGTCACGGACAGAGCATTTTTGAATACGATCCCGCTGGGCCGGGTGCACAAGCTTACCGCGACCTCGCCGACGAAGTTTTGGCCCGTTTTTTCCCTCAGTCACCGGAAAACTAGTGAACTGGATTCGCAGGCTCACGGGCAGAATCCGTTACGACGGGACGGAAACGGACGACCCACCTTCCGCCGAGGAGGAAAATGCCCTGCAAGCCTTGGAGAAACGTATCGGTTATCGTTTCCGCAATCTATCACTCTTGCGACGGGCGACCACCCATCCATCCCTTGCCGAAGATCGACGCGGTTGCGAAGACAACCAAAGGCTTGAATTCCTCGGAGACTCTATACTTGGAGCCATTCTTGCCGAAAAGCTTTTTCGCATTTTCCCAGAAGACAACGAAGGAATCTTGACCAAAGGGCGCTCGGTACTGGCACGCGGCGACTACCTAAGCAAGCTAGCCCGCGATCTTGGCATTCACGAGACCATGAGGATGAGTCGAGCGGAGATTCGAGACGGAGGCAATGAACGAGACTCCACCTTGGAGGATGCCATCGAAGCAATAGTGGGAGCCATTTACTTGGACTCGGGCATGCAAGCCACTCGCAAGACGGTGCTTTCTTGGTATGGAGACATGGAAAAAACTTTGTCGGAGGCCATGGAGGATTATAACCCCAAAGGTCGTCTGCAGGAAATCGCTCAAGCTATTCACGGGCCAGACCAGATCCGCTACTTGATTGATCGCGAGGAGGGTCCTTCGCACAGGAAAAGATATTCCGTTTCGGTCGAGGTAGCGAAACGCAAACTAGGCTCGGGGTCCGGCCGAAGCAAGAAGGAGGGGGAAGAAGAAGCGGCCCGAAAGGCTTTGCAATCCATTAGTCGAAAGCGAAAAAAAACGAACAAACGCACAACCGGACCTAGGCAAAAGAACGAAAGCAAGAAGTGATGCATCGAAAAGCCGAAATGCCTTACCAAGGATCCCCCGACATGCCGATGCTCGCATTGCCCCTTTCGAAGACAGAAGTGTCGACCCGCAATGGAAAGAATTTTTCTCCAGTCCTAGGATTGATTAAGTTGATGCTCAACCACCGGCTAAACGGGTAAGGGGATGAAAAGGGTGGTCATTCCTTCGGGTCGTGACGCCATGTTTTTGCACGGCGTACCCGAGGCGGCAACGGCAATCTTGGCAGCGGACTTCATTTACAAGGCAAAGCCCAAAATCGTAATCCTACTCACTGAATCCATTCCCAAGAGTGAAGAGTGGGCTGAAGACATAGCGGCCTTTCTTGAGTCGACCAAGCAGGATTCCCGCATCCGCCTACATCTATTCGACCAACCGCCTTCAACCGAACACCCGGACGCCTTCGATAGGATTTGCGACAGGCTGGCAGTGTTATCCGCTTTGGGCGAACTATCAAACACGGAGAGAGCCTCCTCGGAGGACTCGCCCCTACTCCTCGCCGCAACTCCTGAATCGATCCTAGCCCCATGCCCGTCAGTGGAATCGCACGAAAAAAACGAGCGAGTCGTGAAACAGGGAGAAAAACTTTCCTTCCAAAACTTTGCCGAAGAGTTGGCCGAGCGATTCGATTATTCTTCGGAAATCCTTTGTGAAACTCCCGCACAGTTCGCCGTTCGGGGAGGGTTGATTGATGTGTACCCCGTAAACGGAGAGTTCCCTGTGAGGATCGACTTTTTCGGTGACGAGATTGAAGATTTGAGACGATTTGACCCTAGTACGCAACGGACAATCGAAAGTGTGGATTCCGTTACCTTGGCCTCTGCTGGAAGCACCGAAGACAGAGAGGTCGAAGGAGCGTTCTTCGGGCATCTCAAATGCCCAGTGACCTGGATATTGAGAGAACCCGAAGATCTATTGGCGGAATTCCCATTGATTTTTCACTATTCGGAAAAAAGAAAATCAGCTCCCAAATGCTTTATCGACGCACTGGACAGAAAGGCGGCGAAGAAAGACAAATTCCTGGGCATGGCAGAAATCGACGCCGGTCGAGGAATCTTCGACAACGCTTCTTGTCATGAAGAGAAAGTGGAAACGCTGGAGAGCTTACGCCATGACAACTCCTTGGATGAACTCGGTCTCGAACGCTTCGAAAGCGAACGATCGGGACGCAAAGCCTACCTAAGAGGTTTACTTCTTCGGGCGAGAGAGGGTTTTTCCGTACAAATAGCCGCAGGAGTCGACTCTGAAAAACGACGAATCACGGAAACAATTGAGGAAGAGGAAGAATTGCGAGATCTTCAAGTCACCTTCCTTCATATGGGCCTAAGAGAAGGATTCGCTATCGTTTTGCCACATGGCGAAAAATTTCTGGGTAGAAAAACAACCAATAGAGAAAAAGGATTACTGGTAGCCACCGCGAGAGAAATACTGGGCCGGGAAAGGAGTCGACGACAGGGAAGATCGAAACGCATGGTGGCGCAAAGGCCGCAAGTGGATCAGGCCTTAGACTTTTCCGAACTGGTCGAAGGAGATTTCTTGGTGCACCTTCAGCATGGCGTATGCCAATACAGATGCATCCAGAGAATAGAGGACGAAGGCCGTCAGGAGGAAGCTGTCACCGTAGAATTTGCCGATGGAATCCTGTTGCACGTACCCTTGCCCGAATCGCATTTGCTTTCCCGTTACGTAGGTCTGGTCAAAAGTCGGCCGAAACTGGCTAAACTAGGGGGCAAGTCTTGGTTCAAGGCAAAAGAGGCGGCTGAGCAAGCCGCTCTCGACATGGCCGCCGATTTGCTTCGCATGCAAGCCGCTCGCGAAGCAGCGGCAGGACACGCATTCCAGCCGGATGACGATTGGCAAAAAGAGTTCGAGGACGCATTCGCCTTTACAGAAACTCCCGACCAACTGTCGGCAATCGAGGCCGTCAAACAGGATATGGAAAGCCGCGCCCCAATGGACCGACTGCTATGCGGAGACGTCGGTTACGGGAAGACCGAAGTCGCCTTGCGAGCAGCGTTCAAGGCGGTGATGGATGGGCGGCAGGTTGCCGTGCTCGCCCCCACTACCGTCCTATGCCAGCAACATTTAAACGTATTCAGAGAGCGGGTCGCAGACTTTCCCGTGAAGGTGGAAACCCTGAGTCGACTACGTAGTCCGAAGGAGCAGAAAGGTATTCTCGCGGGACTTGCGAGCGGAGGAATCGATATTCTGGTAGGGACTCATCGGATCCTAAGCGCGGACGTCAGGTTTAGAGACCTGGGCTTACTTATCGTAGACGAAGAGCAACGATTTGGAGTACGGCACAAGGAAAGCATCAAGAAGATGAAAACTTCCGTCGACGTGCTGACACTTAGTGCAACTCCGATCCCACGAACACTCTATTTCGCAATGGTAGGGGCAAGAGCGCTCAGCTCGATTGAAACAGCCCCAGTAAACAGGCGTCCCATTCGCACCGAAGTCATGCGGCACACGCCGGAAGTCGTAAAGAAAGCAGTGGAGGCAGAAATACGGCGCGACGGACAAGTTTTTTATCTCCACAACAAAGTCAAAACCATCCAAGCCGTCGCCCGCCGTCTAAAAGAGAGGTTTCCCAAGCTCCGAATCGTAGTGGGACACGGTCAAATGGGAGAAAACGAGCTAGAGGAAGTAATGACTCAATTCGTGGCGCATCAGTACGACATGCTTGTCTGCACAACTATAATAGAGGCCGGGATAGATATTCCCAATTGTAACACAATCATCATTGAAGGCGCCGATAGATTCGGTCTCTCCCAACTTTATCAACTTCGCGGTCGTGTAGGAAGATTCGACAAGCAAGCCTATGCCTACCTCTTACTCAACAGTCACAAACCAGTCTCAGACAAGGCCCGGAAGCGACTTTCAGCCATCAGGCAAATCACGCGACTGGGAGCGGGGTTCAGAATAGCCCTGAGAGACTTGGAGCTAAGAGGTGCGGGAAATCTCCTTGGAGGCGAGCAAAGCGGGCACGTTGCAGGTGTGGGGTTCGACCTATATTGCCGTTTGCTCAAACAAAGCGTAGCCCGTCTAAAGGGAGACGAGAAAGCCATTCGTTCAAGAGCGAACGTACGTTTGGACTTCACCACAAGTGGAGTTGTCTCAGAAGCTGATTCACAAGAACCTGAGAGCCAAGAAGACCTCTCGGATGTGGTTGGATCCTATCTACCTGAACAATTCGCTGCAGAAACCCGGCTTCGCATCGATTTCTACCGAAAACTGGCCAATGCCATAGACGCCAAGGAAGTGGAGCACATTAGAGACGAATTGTCGGACCGTTTTGGAGAATTGCCAAAGGAAGCCAAAACTCTTTTGCTCGAAACGGAAATTCGTTGCTTGGCCGAAGATGCCGGATTCGATCGACTCGAAACCGAAGGGACTTCTCTGCATTGCCGCTTTGCCAAAGGGGAAAAGCCTAATAAAGGCAATAAATTCCTAAAGGTAGCCGGTCGTTTGCCAAGACTTTCGGAAAAAGAACCTTTTTTAAAGTTGAAGGAAATCGTTCGATTTCTCAAACTGCGAATCCATGCGAAAGAAGTTGAATAAAA
>JABHOU010000015.1 GCA_018695085.1 Opitutia bacterium
CCTCTTGCCTTTTCGGGTAAAGTCTCGAAGAAAGAAACCAAGGGTAAGGACGGGAAAATCTACAGGTACTACTCACTTATAACCGAGGAAGGAAAGACGGTTCGTTTGACCAAGTCGGCATTGGGCAAGAAGTCCAAGGTAGATCTTGACGACTTAGTTGACGCCGAGGTGACTATTGCAGGTGAAGGTTATGAATCGGGAACGGGCAAGAAAAAGAGAGTTATACTGAAGAAAATCGAAAAAATTGAGAAGGCCGACTCGGCCGGTTAAATACCCCAGCTGAAACAAATATGCATAAGGCGCCCTGATTCAGGGCGCCTTATGTGTGTTCGGAGCTCCTTTCGGAATCGACTTTACCAAGGATTTATGGATGCTTTCTCAAAAGGAGATTTATTAATATGCAGTATCTATATTATGCTTTGATAACGGTCGTTTGCTGGGGAACCTATGGGGTGTGCATGCACATCGGTTCCAGTAATATGGGCGACAAGGAAAACGGTCGGATCATGGCTTTTCTTTGGGTCGGTCTGGCCTATTTCCTGACCGCTGTTGTCGCACCCCTGATCATTCTTAAACTCAAGGGGGGCAACATCGCTTTTTGGACTTTCCCCACAAAAGGTTGGCAGTGGTCGCTTATTGCGGGTACTCTCGGAGCGATTGGGGCACTGGGGGTTTTGCTTGCCTTTGGGAAGATGCCTTCACCCGCCTACGTGCCCGTGATCATGTCCATTATTTTTGCCGGGGCACCGATGGTGAACGCAATTGTGAGTACGACGAAGGAAGGAAACTGGGCTTTTGTGAAACCCCCTTTTATTGCCGGGATTTGCCTAGCGGCTATCGGTGGCTACTTGATTACGAAATATACTCCCAAACCACCGAAGGCGAATCCTGCCAAGGTGGAGAAAAAGACCTGAGAGTCTTACTATGACGGGCTCGTCGGTCGACCAACTGGAAAGCCTGCGACAGGTCGTGGGCGTCGTCCGCGAGGGCAATCTTTTTCAACAGGCTAAGCTGGAAGGAACTGGTTTGACTACCGACTTTGTAAGTATCGAGGATTTCATCGCCCACTGTCCCTTTACCACAAAAGACGAGTTGGCTCGCGATCGCTTGGAGCACCAACCATACGGGACAAACATAAGTTTTCCGCTAGAACGCTATACCCGTTTTCATCAGACTAGTGGGACAAAGGGTGAGCCCATGGCGTGGCTCGACTTACCCGAGGACTGGGAGTGGATGCTGGGTAATTGGGGTCGGGTCTTGGATGCCGCCGGCGTGAAGCCGGGAGCTCGTTGTTACTTTGCTTTTTCCTTTGGTCCCTTCCTTGGCTTTTGGACTGCCTTTGAGGCTGCCTCCAGAAGGGGTTGTCTCTGTATGCCCGGGGGAGGTATGAGTAGTGAGCAACGTCTTCGATCCATTCTCGAGCAGGGGGCCGAATATCTTTTTTGCACTCCCACCTATGCCTTGCGTTTGGCCGAAGTTGCGGCGGGGCGCGGCATGGATGTTGCCTCGTCTGAAATTCGTAAAATCATCGTGGCGGGCGAACCCGGAGGCAGTATGCCCGAGTTGCGTCGGCGTATCAGTGAAGCTTGGGGAGGGGTTGAATTGTTTGATCATTACGGCATGACGGAGGTCGGGCCGGTTGCCTACGAGACACCGGGAGGGGAGGGTGGTCTCCGAGTAATTCTCGAAAGTTACCTGGCCGAGGTGGTTTGCCCCACTTCCGGTGAACCTCTTGGCGAGGCAAAACAGGGCGAACTTGTTCTAACTACTTTGGGCAGGGCGGGGTGCCCTGTGCTACGCTATCGGACGGGTGACCTGGTTCTTCCGCATTGGGGAGAAGACGAGAACGGGTCGCCTACACTCGACCTTGTCGGGGGAATACTTGGCCGGGTAGACGATATGATCGTCGTGCGAGGCGTGAACCTGTATCCGACCTCCGTGGATGCGGTGGTGCGGCGATTCGAGGAAGTTTTGGAGTATCAGGTCGTGGTTGATGAAACTCCCACCATGACCGAGGTCAGTGTAAGGGCGGAGGCCTCTCCCAAGTTATCGAATAGCCTCGAAAAAGCGTTGACCGAAGCCTTTTCCTTGCGAATACCGGTTGAATCCGTCGAGACTGGCTCGTTGCCTCGTTTTGAAATGAAGGCCCAACGCTGGGTGAGGCGTGACGGAAAATGACTTGAATCAAAATACTATCCTAATGAGTGCATTCGTTGAATTGTCTAATGTTTCCAAGAATTATCAATCCCCTGGCGGCGAAGAAGGCGTGGAGGTATTCTCAGGCATTAACCTGACGTTAGACGAAGGAGAGTCAGCTGCAATAGTGGGACCTTCCGGTTCGGGCAAAAGCACCTTGCTTAACGTTGTCGGAGTTTTGGACAAGCCTAGCGGTGGTAAGGTGATGGTGGACGAACGCGAGGTGACGGAACTGGGCCCCGAGGAAGCCGCTGCTTTCCGCAACCAAACTGTAGGCTTTGTTTTTCAGGCCCATCACCTGTTGCCGCAATGCACGGTGTTGGAAAACGTGATGGTGCCGGCTCTTGCGGGACACGGAAACTTAACCGGTGTCTCCTTGCGAAAGCGGGCGGAGGAGCTCCTCGAGGAAGTTGGTCTCTCACATCGTCTGCACCACCGTCCTGCGGAAATTTCCGGGGGTGAGAAGCAACGCGCCGCCGTCGCTCGCGCTTTGGTGAACGAGCCCAAGCTTCTTCTGGCGGATGAACCAACTGGTTCCCTCGACAAAGCCAATGCCGATCGCCTCACGGAGCTTCTGGCTACCCTTCACGAGACTCGGGGGCTTACTTTGCTGGCCGTAACCCATTCCACTGCGGTCGCTTCCCGGATGGGAGCCATATACCGACTAGACGCGGGCAAGCTTGTTCGGGATTGAGACCATGACTCTATCGGGAATAGTCTTGCGCAACTTGCGCCACTATTGGCGGCAACACCTCGGGGTGATTGCCGGAGCCGCGATTTGTTCGATGGTCTTGGTCGGTGCCCTGATGGTGGGGGATTCCGTCAAGGCTACCTTGAAGCGATTGGCGGGAGAACGGATAGGCCAAGCGGATATTGCCTTGTTGGCGCCCGATGGATTTTTTCGGGAGGCCTTGTCGGTGGATCTAAGTCGAGACAAGGAAACCGTAGTTGCACCTCTTGTGGTGACTCGAGGAAACGTTTCCTTGCCTGACGGAACTCGTATGGCCCGAAACGTTCAGGTGCTGGGCGTGGATGAACGGTTCTGGAAGTTGGCACCGAATCCGGACACCGCTCCCGATTTGTCAAAGGACGAATTTTTCGTGAACGCTCGCCTCGGAAGTTATCTTGCTGCAAAGCAGGGAGATCGCCTGATTCTCCGCGTGGAGGAGCCTGGTCTTTTCTCAAGAGATGCTCCGCTTTCGGGCGAACGAGACAATAAGTTCGTCTCCCTGAACAAAGAACTCGGCGGTGTACTCGGAGCAGAGGCTTTCGGACGGTTTGGGTTACAGGGAAACCAGCGTGAACCTCTCACGATTTTTGTCCCTATGAAAACCCTGCAGAAACGAATGTTTCGGTCTTTTGACGAAGAGTCGGGCAATACTGGCTTTGCCAACTTTCTGCTACTTGGTCGACCCGGTGGTGAGGCCGTGCAGTTGGAGTCGGCAGAGGCGGCGCTAAACGAAGCATGGTCTTTGGCGGATGCCGGAATCTCTGTGAAGGAACTGCGAGATACTCCTGCTTGGTCCATCCGGTCTCGACAGGTATTTTTGAGCGAATCCCTCCGCCAAGCAGGAGAAAAGTCTGCTTTGCAAACGACAGGTGTCCTTACCTACTTGGTGAATGCAATTGCCAAAGGAACCCCGGAGGCGAACTCCTCCGCTCTTATTCCTTACTCCATGGTGAGTGCCGTGAATCCATCCAAGTCAAATTTTTTACCGAACGACCTCAAGGACGATGAGATAGTTCTTGGTCAATGGGCCTCAGATGATCTCAATGCTTCGGCTGGAGACGCCATTAGCGTGAGCTATTTTGCTGTCGGAGAGCGCCGCAAGCTTCTTGAGAAGACCCAAACCTTTCGCTTGCGAGCTACAACTCCGCTGCCTTTAAAGGTTCCCGAAGACCAAGAAAGCGATTGGACGCCGCTATTTCCCGGATTGTCGGACGCCGAATCCTGCGGAGAATGGGATACAGGCATCCCGATCAAACACGAGGTCCGGACTAAAGACGAAGATTATTGGGACGATTACAGAGGTTCCCCAAAGGCTTTTGTGTCTCTAGCTGCCGGTCAGGCAATGTGGGGGAACCGTTGGGGTTCGTTGACTGGTTTGCGGGTGGCGAAAGAGGATGCTTCCCGGGAGGATATCAACAAGACCTTGCGATCGGAGCTTACGGCTTCCGAGGCCGGGTTGCTCTTTCGTTCCCTTAGGCAAGATGCTTCCGCTGCTGCCGAGTCTCCCATCGATTTCGGCCAACTTTTCCTTGGTTTTAGTTTTTTCGTTATTGTAGCTGCAATGGCCCTAACGGGCATGCTCTTCGCCTTTGCAATGGAGCAACGCAATCGACAAGCGGGTCTCTTGTTGGCGTTGGGAATCTCCCGAAAAAAGGTGCGTCGCCTGTTCCTTGCGGAAGGGTTGCTCCTCTCTATGGCTGGGTCCGGCCTAGGCGTCTGGCTTGCCACGCTTTACGGGCAAACCACCCTGCATCTGCTTTCGGGTGAATGGAGTGGCGCGGTTTCAGGGGCTACCTTTGATTTTGCGATTAATCCGGCTTCCGTAGTCGGAGGATTGTGCGGTGCTGTCTTCATCGCTCTGCTCGCCATGGGTTGGGCTACTCGTCGCCAACTGCGGGCCGAACCACGCGAATTGCTCGCTATGGGAGAAACGTTTGCGTCCACTGCTCCGCGTTCAGGTTCTAGTAAGAGCGGTAGCGGAAAGGTGTCGATGAGGATTGCGCTTACTTTGACTTTCATCGGCATCGTCATGGCTCTTTTGACCGATCTTTCCGGTCCCGGTGCGTCCATGGTTTTTTTCGGCGTGGGCTGGTGTCTGCTGGCTGCGGGCTTGCTCTTTTTTCGGGCTAAACTCTCTAAGGCGGCATGTGAATCCGGAACTCTGCCCGATGCAGCCACCCTTAGTCGTCGTAACGCCGCACGCCGTTCCGGTCGGAGCTTGATCACGGCGGGGGCGATGGCTGCGGGAGCCTTTCTCGTGGTCGGAACAGGTGCATTTCGAAAGGATTCATCATCGATTTCGAGCACTCGCGATTCAGGTACCGGTGGCTTCGCCTTAGTGGGCGAATCCGCCTTGCCTGTTTACGACGACCTGAACGGCCTCGAGGGTCGAGAGCTTTACGACCTGAACTCAACTCTTTTATCTGACGTCTACGTCACGCCCCTGCGGGTGCGCGAAGGAGACGATGCCAGTTGTCTCAACTTGAACAAAGCTCTTAGGCCTCGCCTCTATGGGGTAAAGCCTTCTGAGTTTAGCGACCGGTTTGCATTTGCCGAGGGTAATTGGTCGACATTGGTCCATGATGTATCCGAAGACGGATCCATACCCGCTGTGGTAGATCAAAATACGATGTTGTGGGCCTTGAAGAAGGGCGTTGGAGACCTCGTAGAATATCAAGATGGCGAGGGTGAGATTTTCCAAGTTCGGTTGGCTGCAGTAGCCAAAGGATCGATGCTTCAAGGCGCCCTTTACATCGATGAAAAACATTTCGAAGAAAAGTTTCCCAAACAGGGTGGTTACCGTTCCTTTCTTGTGGATTCTCCCTCAAAAAAAATGAATGAAGTTTCTGGCCATCTCGCCGACCGTTTGGCCAACTACGGGCTTGAGTTTCGCCCCGCGTCGGAGCGATTGAACGAGCTTCAGGAAGTCGAAAATACTTACATTGCCATCTTTCAGGCCTTGGGAGGGTTGGGCCTCTTGCTTGGTACTGCCGGGTTGGCGGTCGTTGTGATTCGCAACCTGCTCGAACGTTCGAAGGAGTTTGGCTTGATGGAGGCCTTGGGCTATTCCATGTCCGCGTTGAGAAAACATGCCATTGTCGAACATCGAGGTCTTGCCTTGTGGGGGCTCGGTGTCGGTGCGAGTGCTGCTCTAGTCGGTATTGCCCCGATGTTATTTGGTGAGGCCGGTCAAAAGCCGGGAACTGGTTTTGCGTGGCTGTTTGCCGCGTTGGTTGCACTATCGCTTTTTTGGACTTGGTTGGCGGTTTCTTTGTCCTTGCGGACGAGTCGCCTATCGACTTTGAGGGACGAATGATAATGAAAAGGAATCGTGGAATGCATAAGGTAGTTTGGCTCTTTGTAACTGTTATTATTGGTGGGTGCTGCACAAGTGGACCTGAATTTGCGAAGGAGTTAGGGGAAGAAGATACTGTGGTGGTCGCAGATCCCTTTCTCAAGCCAGTAGCTACTGAGGGTTCCGAACCCGCTAAATGGAAAACGGTCTATGAAATTGATTTTTCCGGCAATGCAGTTGGCGAGGAACCCGAGGACTTGTTCATCCTCGACGGGTCTTTCTCCGTTCAGCAAGAAGAAGTGAGGAAGTCATTAGGTGGTAACATGGTTCTTTCTTTACCCGGCACGCCAGTGGGTGACTTCGGTTTTCTTTTTGGACCTCGCGTCAAGGGGAAGCCTGTAGAGCTCAGGTGTCGAATCCTTTCTACTCGAAAGGGTCGCCGCATGCCCGCTTTTGCCGCAGGTCTCGGTGGCGTCAATGGCTATCGCCTCCGCCTTAATGCCGCCGCTCGCAACCTGCAGTTGATTCGTGGCGAGGAAAGCCTCGCAACCGTTCCTTATGTTTGGACTTCCGGTAAGTGGATGAACCTGTCCTTTCGAGCCGAGTCCAAGGGAGATGACGGAGCGATTGTTTCGGCCAAGGTTTGGAACGAGGGCGATGAGCCGGCGGATTGGTCTATCTCGCACGAAGACAACGAACCTTTTGCAGGTGGCAAATGCTCACTCTGGGGACTGCCATATGCGAGTACGGAAATTCTCTTTGACGACTTGAAGGTTCTGGCTTTGGAGTTAGACAAATAGCTCCACCTTCTTTGGCTTTTCCTTAACTCGTACCCCTCCCTTGGGTTGCAAGAAAGCTTTTCTTAAGCATTTTAAGAATTGTTTTGTTATGAATTGTAGAAAAAATTGGAGGTTAACGTTTTGCCTTTCGGTCGGGTTGCTCGGCATGGGTCTCTTTGCTTCTTCTGCCTTCGCTCTAAAACCTCAATTGCCTTCGGTAAAGGAAAAGAGAACTTTTATCGATACGGTTCAGCCTATCCTTGCCAAATATTGCTATGATTGTCATGGAGAAGGAGCAAGCAAAGGCGACATTGTTTTAGATGACACCTTAAATCACGATGGTTTTCTAGAAAACGAGCTTTTCTGGAACAAGGTTTGGCAAAACCTCTACAAGCACAGTATGCCACCCGCTCAAAAGCCAATGCCATCAAGTGCTGAGCGAAAAGTTGTTCTGGGTGCGATCGAGCGAACTGTATTTGGTCTCGATCCGACCAAACCCGACCCTGGCCGTGTAACTATTCGAAGGCTAAATCGGGTCGAGTATGACAATGTCATTCGCGATTTGACGGGCGTTGACTTTAAACCCGCCAAGGATTTTCCGCCCGACGATACCGGCCATGGGTTCGATACCGTGGGCGATGCCCTTTCACTTTCTCCGCTGTTACTAGAAAAATACATGTCGGCGGCGGATGCCGTGCTGGATGAGGTTCTTGGTGAGTTTCCACCACCAAGAAAATTACAACGGATTGGACCCTCTAAGATGATGGGTGCTGGCTATGAGAGAGATGCTCGAGTACTTACCACTACGGGTGAGGTAGAGGTGCGGGTGTCGCTTCCAAGATCTGGGGAGTATCGATTTCGGGCACGGGCTTGGGCCTCTCTAGCCGGAAGCGAGTTGGCGAAGATGAAGTTCCGACTAAATGATCGTGACCTGAAAACCTTTGAAGTAACGCACCAGTCGCCGGATGCCGGTACTTACGAAGTAAACGCCAAGGTGGAGAGGGCGGGGGACGTCCATTTTAGGGTTTCTTTCCTGAATGATTTTTATGATCCAAGGAATCGCAATCCCAAGCGACGTGATCGTAATCTATACTTGCAGTGGCTGGAGGTTGAATCTCCGATTGGCAAACCATCTCCTGAGCTTCAAGTCTCTCGTCATAAAATTTTGGGAACTCGGCCGGAGGGTTCCAGTAATCGAGCATACGCGGAATTTGTCTTGCGTCGATTTGTTCCTCGAGCTTATCGGCGCCCGGTTACTGAACAGGAAGTCACCCGCCTGTTGAAATTGTACGATGTGGTTGGCGGTAAGGACGCCCCTTTTATGGAAGCGATCCGCCTGCCTCTCAAAGCTGTCTTGGTTTCTCCCCGTTTTCTTTTTCGGGCGGAGTCACAACCTCGTCCTAACGATCCGAAAGCAGTTCACGATCTGGATGAGTTCTCGCTGGCTTCACGATTGTCTTTTTTCCTCTGGAGCACCATGCCCGACGATCAGCTTCTCGCTCTTGCCGCGAAGAAACAATTGCGACCAAATTTAGCGACCGAGGTTCATCGGATGTTGGCGGACAATAGAAGTCGGGCTTTTTCAAAAAACTTTCCCGGGCAGTGGTTGCAGTTACGTGACCTCGAACTTGTCCAACCTGATAAAAAACGCTTTCCTGGTTTTGACGACAAACTACGCCAATCCATGCGGGATGAAACGGAGGCTTTCTTTAGCTACTTGCTGATGAAGAATCGACCGGTGACTGAATTTCTCGATGCCGACTACACCTTCATCAATGCCCCGCTGGCTCGTCATTACGGGCTTCGAGGCAAGTTTGCCGACGATCTAAAATACGTTTCTTTGAAAGGTACAAGTTTACCTCGGGGCGGGATTCTTACTCATGCATCTCTCCTCACCATTACTTCCAATCCCACTCGCACGTCGCCGGTCAAGCGAGGCAAATGGGTGTTGGACAATATACTGGGAACGCCAGTAAAGGATCCTCCACCGGACATACCTGAGTTAGACATAAGCTCTCATGACTCCAGCGGAAAAACTTTGCGCGAGCAGTTGGCCATGCACACCGAAAAACCTCTGTGTGCATCTTGCCATGTTTCGATGGATGCCATTGGATTTTCCTTGGAAAACTACGATGCTATTGGTCGGTGGCGTTTGAAAGATGCGGGTAATCCAATTGATTCCGCGGGCAAACTGCCGACTGGAGAAAAATTTTCCGGAGCTCTTGAACTTCAACGTTTCATAGTAAATGGGCGAAAGAAAGCCTTTGTCCGTTGTTTGACTGAAAAGCTTTTCACTTATGCTCTTGGCCGGGGCATTGAGTACTATGACAGATCCGCGATTGAGGAGATTTCCCGTCGTTTGAGTGAACGCGGTTATCGCTTCTCCGACCTCATCCTTTTTCTTGTCGAAAGCGTTCCTTTCCAGAAGCGCCGGGGCGACTTCCCTACGGAATAAACCTTCTAACGAAACGCCCATTGACCTTGCCCGCGAGTCGGGTTCGGGCTATATTGCAATATACTTTTTAGTGAAAAACTTCACCTTATCTCGAAGGACTTTTCTGCATGGCTTGGGTACTGCCTTGGTCTTGCCTCCGTTGGAAGCGATGGCAGCGAAAGTCGGGAAACCGAAACCTATTCCTTTGCGGATGGGCTTTGCCTATATACCCAATGGGGTAATTCTTCCCCAGTGGCGAACGACTGGCGAAGGACGCAAATATAACCTGTCCCCTTCGCTGCGTGCTCTCGAACCCTTTAAGAATGACATCCAAGCTCTGGATGGATTGGATCACAAGAAAGCCAATGCCAACGGAGATGGTGGCGGGGATCATGCTCGAGCCAACGCCACCTTTCTGACGGGATGCCAAGCTCGCAAGACTGCAGGGTCGGATATTCGCATCGGGGTGTCTGTGGACCAGTTGGCCGCCGAACATGTTGGCAAGGAAACCAAATTGCCCTCCCTTGAGTTGAGTACGGATCGTGCTCGCCTTTCAGGTGGTTGTGATTCCGGTTACAGTTGTGCCTATCAATACAACCTCGCATGGAAGACTGAGTCTTTGCCCATGCCCCCCGAAGCTAATCCTCGATCGGTATTCGAGCGTCTCTTTTCCGACGGGCTTACCAAAGAGCAGGCTGAAAGTAGGACTCGGCGCCTACGGCATGAAAAAAGCCTCCTCGACTTTGTCCTTGAAGATGCCAAGAGCCTGCAGCGTAATCTTGGGCGTACCGATCGCTCCAAACTCGATGAGTACCTCACGAGCGTACGCGAATTGGAGCAGCGAATCGAAAACAGCGAACAGTTGGATTCCAAAAAACCGACCTACCCGAAACCCGAGGGGGTTCCTAGGGACTATCGCTCGCATTTGCGTGTGCAGTTTGACCTTATGGCCTTGGCTTTTCAGACTGATGCAACGCGAGTGGCCACCTTCCTTTTGGCCCACGATGGAAGTAATCGCAGCTTCCCCGACATAGGGGTTCCCGAAGGTCATCACTCTCTTTCTCATCACCGCGACGACAAGGGAAAGGTGGAAAAATTGGCCAAAATTGATCGTTTCTACGCCGATCAATTTGCTTATTTCCTAAAGAAAATCAAAAGCGTCCGAGAAGTCGATGGTTCGTCTATGCTGGATCACTGCATGATTGTTTATGGCGGCGGTATAAGTGACGGTAATCGTCATGGTCACG
>JABHOU010000014.1 GCA_018695085.1 Opitutia bacterium
AGCCCAAGGTGACAGAGGGGCCCAACCTCGATACTGCGCTCATTCAATTGGCGGTCGCCTATGACCGTACTGGAAAAAGGGACTTGGCTCTCGGTCACTTGCTCACCCTCGTCGATCATTACCCCGCGGTTACTCCACACCTCCCACTTGCCCTTTCCGAGCAGGGGCGTCTCGCATTTCAGACAGGTGATTTAAAGCGGGCTCGATCCGCTCTGGAGCGATTCCTTAAGGAGGACAAGGCAAATTCGGCGCCTTTTAACAAAACTGCTCCCGCCCAGCGCACGCGTGTGAATTACTATTTGGGATGGGTTAATGCGACCGAGAAGAAGTATGAAGAAGCCTCCGAGCATTTCTCCAAAGTTCCACACAACGATCCGCTCGGTTCCGATGCAGCCTTGCAACATGGAATTTCTTTAATCAACGCCGAGGACTTTCAGTTGGCAAGCAAGCACTTTCCTCAAATGCTGAAACGCTTCAAGGAGCATGAGAAGTTGTCGCTGGTGGTCTACTATTCGGGGTTGTCTGCAGCTAAGCTCAAGGACTGGGCAAATGCATCCACCTACTTCAAGCGTGTAACCGAGGAATATCCGAAATCGGAGTTTGCCGACCAAGCTCTTTACGAATGGGCATGGGCCGAGCGAGCCCGAAAACGAAACAAGGAAGCCACCGAGCTCTATGAGAAATTGCTCGCTACGCACCCCAAGAGCCCACTGGTAGTCAAGGTTCAGAGCGAAATGGCAGAGCTCAATATTGATGTCGGTGCCCAAGATAAAGTCATTGCCGAGTTGACGGCGACTTTGAAGACTGTCGAGGATGAATCCCTTAAGGAATCCATCCGTATTCAATTGGCTAGTGCCCACTTCAAGAAAAAGGATCACGAGCTCGCGGCAAGAATGTTCGAGCAACTTCTCGTGGACTACCCGAAATCAAAATTGCGAGCCTCCATGCTTTTTCAGGCCGGAGAGTCCCGATTCATTATTAAGGAGACTGTACTGGCTCGAGATCATTTCGCTGCCGCTGCAAAAATTTCCGGATTGGATCCCGTCTTGGCCGAGACCGTGAGCATGCGTCTCGGGGAAACCCAGGCTCTTACAGGAGAGCACAAGCAAGCCGTCAATACTTACCGGGAGTTCCTACGTCGATTCGGTGAAAGCAAGTGGTTGCGCAACGCCCAGTTCGGACTGGGTTATGCACTTGAGAATAGCGACAAGCATCAGGAAGCCATCGTCGAGTACGGCAAGCTCTTTCTCGATGCCAAGCGGATTGACTTATGGACCGTGAGAGGTCGATTTCAAACCGGTGAATGTTACTTCAATTTGCAACAGTACGAGAAAGCGGTTGCCGAATTCGTCAATATCGAGATCAATTTCAAGAAATATCCTAGTTGGCGGGCTAAGTCCGTGCTAGAAATGGGGCGAGTCCTTCTGGCTCAGAAGAAACGTGAAGATGCCGTGCAGCGCTTCAAGGAGGTAATTACTCGCTATGGCGAGGAAAAGGCGGCGATCGTCGCACGCCAATACCTAGACCAGCTCCGTTCCGGATAAACGAACTTTTCAATCCAAACACCATGAAAATCAATAACAGCAATCCAATGTCACTTATAAGCGGGCGCTATGCCTTATCTATCTGGGCCTTTATCTTCCTTGCCTTCTCCTCCTGGGCAATGGCCGCTGAGGTCGGAGCCGGAGCAGGTGACGAGAACGACACCATGTTCGCCTTGGTCAAGAAGGGTGGGCCGGTTATGATACCTCTGGCGATAGCGTCAATTCTCGCTGTGGCTCTTGGTATCGAACGTTTTATTTCCTTAAAGAAAGATCGCGTATTGCCTGAAGGTTTTCTCAGCGGTTTCGGCGATGCATGGAACAGCGACCCGAGCGGCAAGGCAGCCGAAGACTTCTGCGACGAATCGGGCGGTGCCGCAGGTCATGTATTCAAGGCCGGAGTTCAGTGGCGCAACGAGGGCCATGAGGCCATTGGCAAAGCGATCGAGGACGCCGGAAGTCGTGAGGCTGAAAAGATGAAGCGAAGTGTGCGACCGCTCTCCGTGATAGCGGGAGTCTGTCCTCTTCTTGGTTTGCTGGGTACCGTTTACGGCATGATTGATGCCTTCCAGAAAACGGCGGCCAGCGGAGGGGCGGCCAAGACCGCCGATTTGGCGAACGGCATTTATCAGGCGCTCGTCAGTACTGCAGCCGGACTGACTATTGCCATTCCCGTTCTTTTGCTCTTTCAGTGGTTGGCGACTCGAGCTGATCGCGCGATTGATCATATAGACGAGGCAGGCACTGAATTCATCGTCACTCACGCTCTTGCTACAGGTAAGGCGGCGGTCAAGAAAACGACCCCGAGAAAACCTGTTGCCAAGACAGCGGCGAAGAAACCTGCCGCCAAGAAATCGACCGAGTCCACTGCCGACGAGTCATGAACTGCCGTCGCAAAAGTTCTTCCTCGGACGGGGAAATCATCAACATATCCAGCATGTTGGACGTGATGTTCATTCTCATCATTTTCTTCCTCGTCACCACTACCTTCAAGGAAGAGGAAATCGATCACATGGTGAACTTGCCGGTCGATGCTCGAAACCAATCGTTGACTCAGTCTACAGGCAACTTGGCCAAGATCAATATTCGGAAAACCGGAGCCTACGTTCTGATGGGCAAACAGGTAACTGAAGAGCAAATCGAGGTTTGGATGGATGCCGAGGTCAAAAAAAAACCCGACCTTAAGGTGCTTATCCGTAGCGATCAGGATGCCAAACACCTCTATCTGGCAAACGTCATGTCGATTTGCAGGTCCGTTGGAGTGCCCAAAGCCAACATAGCCGTTAAAACGGAAAAGTAAAACAATCCGAAATGCCTGAGGCAAAAACAGACGGCGACAAAGTCGAGGAAGAGGCCAAGCCTTTCCTAGGTTTAACCCGCCGGCGACGTTACAAAATTTACGCTTGGGGAGCTCTCGCCATCGTGCTCGCGGCGGCTATCTGGAGTTTGTCTTACTTGGAACCTTGGCGTTGGCATAAGTACACCGACAGTATTGCGGTAGAAAAAGTAGCAAGAGACGTGGAGCCCGGTTACGTGCTCTGGGAAAAGGCGGAAGCTGTTAGCGAAGTGAATGCTTCGGGCGATTACATAGACCAGACGGTGATCTCGTCGGATGGTTCACGTATGGTCTATGCCAGCGATGTCGACGGCAATAATTCAAACCTTTTCCTTCGTCTCTGGGACGGCAACAACTGGGGCGAATCCCGCCCGATGCGCGCTCTGAACAGTAAGTTTCACGAAACCTCCCCTGCGCTTAGCGGCGATGGCAACTTGCTTGCCTTCACCAGCGACCGGCCGGG
>JABHOU010000470.1 GCA_018695085.1 Opitutia bacterium
CAGGAAAACGTTCTCCTTGGAAACACTCGCATCGGTCCGGATCTAGCGAACGTCGGACTTCGTGGTTTCTCTGATGAATGGCTTCACCGTCATTTGTTCGATCCACAAGCTACCGTCCCTGGTTCCATATGCTCCCCCAGTCCCTTTCTTTATGAAGTAAAAGATGAAGCAACTAACGGCACCATCGAAGTTCATGATCATGCCGGCGACCATAACGGGCATCATGAAAGTGATAAATCAAGACATATTGCTCCTACCCTACGTGCTCAGAAGATAGTCGCTTACCTGCAAGCTCTTGGGCAAAACTACGAATTGCCTGAAATGGCATTTGTCGAAATCAAGGAAGATGATCACGGCGAACACCATTCCGATGCTAACGCAAGTGCCGTCGCGCTCCCGAAGTGGCTCTCAGACCAAATAACTTCCGGTAAGGAAATCTACATGAAGGCTGCCCCTGGCGGCGGCATGTGCTTCACCTGCCACCAACCCACAGGTCTTGGTCTAGCCAAACAGTTCCCCCCACTTGCAGGATCCGAATGGGTATTGGGAGACAAGCCCACTTTGATCAAGATAGCCATGTTCGGCTTAATGGGGCCAATTAAAGTCAAAGGTGTCGATTATACTCTAGCCATGCCTCCCCCTGGCATTCCCCCTGGTTCTCTGACGGACCAACAAATAGCAGACGTACTCACCTACATTCGTAATGATTGGGGCAATTCGGCATCTTCCGTATCTCCCGACGAAGTTGCCGCAGTTCGATCTTCGGTCAAGGGCAGGGCACCCATGCAAATGTGGACGGCTCAGGAATTGAAGGGAGACTCCAAATGAGCACACCGAAGAAGAAGGTTGTAAAGAAAGCCACCTGCTCGGACATGAATGATACGGATCTCGTCGAAGTACATGCCAAGCTCGGCCGAGAAAAACACCCTCCGACAAAGCACTTTCTGCAGGCGCCTCTTGTTTTCGTTTTTCTTTTCGGCTGTCTCATTTTTTTCTGTGCAATCCAACTGGCACACAGCACCAATAACTTCCAGATTCATCCACCCGAACCAGATATTAAATTGACGCCAGAGGAAATGGAAGCCAAACGCATTGAACGGAAGTTGGCCGGAGGAAAAAGGTTGTTCAATAGTAGATGCGCCTCATGCCACAATCCAGATGGCATGGGGAAGGATTTATTCCCCCCCCTCGCCGGCTCTAAGTGGGTCGCTACTGATCCCGCGATTATTACCAAAATCGTGCTCAAGGGCTTGAAAGGGGAAATCGAAGTCCTTGGTAAAAAGTATGGCACTGTGGCTACAGTTAACATGCCCCCACAACCTTTGAATGATCGAGAAATCGCCAACATCGTCTCTTATGCCCGCAAGTCTTGGGGGAACGATGCCTCCGAGGTCACAGAAGGACAGGTCGCTACCTTCCGGGAAGAAGCCGCCTCTCAAAAAGAACAATGGACGGGTGACCAATTGAAGGACATGTACAAAGACTCCTTCTCGGGCGACTGAATACTCCTCTTAACTTCTCTTTGCAGGCTAGGGGAATCAACGGCGCCTTGCGTGTTCGTTAATCGTTGAGTGTTTGAGGTTTAATCTTCACACTTTCCAGAAATGTTCCGCTTCCTTTACATCCTGTCTTTCTTGGTTGTTTCGATTTCACCACCTCTAGAATCGCTTGGCCAGGTAGAGGACCATAACGGCACACATACATCTTATACTGAAACCGCCGAAGCATTCTTTCCCACACTTCAAGTAGTACTGGAAGGAGTGGATGCCCAAGCCCCTCTTCTCCTTGAGGAACGCGAAAAGGTGAACGAGGCTACCGCCAATCGTATGGTAGCCGACTCCAAGCGGGGATTTCGCCTCTCCCTTGGCTTGAATGGACATTCCCTTTACGAGGACCGCCCAAATGCTGGCTACTACCAGCAATACCGTTTTTTGGCTTCCGCATATGTTCGTAAGCCTCTCTACCACTGGGGAGCATTACGGGCGGGAAGTCGAGTGGCGGAATTATCCGAATCATCAAGTTCCGCTTCTTTTTCCGATTTCAGAAGAAACTTTGCAGATCGTATCCGTGTTGATTACCTCGGACTCGTTCTATCCACCTACGAAATCGAGTTGACTCGTAGAAGTATGGAACTGGCTGAATCCAATCTAGATGGAATGAAAGAGCGCATGCGCCTTGGTCTCGTTACGGAATTATCCGTTTCGGAGGCAAAGATCATAGTACTTCAGCAAAGAATAAACCTTGCTGAAATGAAACGGAAACTTGCCCGAAACACCCGAACGTTCATGGAGGAGTCGGGCAGTTCGGGTGTACTCGACCTTTCTATTTCGGACGACTTTCGCGACTTTGCCAAAACACATCAATTTGGTCTCAACCTTCCCATTCTCGCGAGCAGTTCGACTTCGACTGCACTGGAACACATCGATACTGCCATAGAGACCGAAAACCAACGAATCATTATAGCCGAGTCTGGCTTGCGTCCAAAACTGAACTTGATCGGAGGTTTTCATCAGGACAAGATAGACCTTCCGGACAGTCGATCTTCAGTGGATCGCAACAATTTCCTTATCGGAGTTGAAGCAAACTGGGCTCTTTTCGACGCCTCGCAAAGTCGAGGTGAAAAGCGAGCCGCAATGGCTCGGAAGAGAAGATATGAAATTCAACTTGAAAGGGAAGCAAGGCTCCTCCAACTGGAAGTCCGGAGTTTACGCGAATATCTGGTAACACGTGCCCAGACTATTGATTCAAGTCGCCAACTATTGGGAGCGTCCGAGGACCGCTTTGAAAAGAGTCGCATTGAATTTGATCGAAACAGGATCACCCCGGATGCGTTCTTCTCCTCTCGCCTTGCCCTCGACCAAAGCCTTCTTTCCCTAATTGAAACCGTGGTCGATTACCTAAACGTAAGAGCGCAATTCAACCGGCACATGGAAAAAACTCATTAGTAACCAGTCTTTGACAAATTGATGATTCGCGGCTTTAATGCTCTTTTTTCAGGGACTTGCTCTCTGTTCGTACTCCATGAAGCTCTTGCTTAAGGTTGCTCTGCCCTTGGGGGCATTATCCATTCTTGGTTGGTGGTTAATCGCGAGTGCAATCCCCGAGGTAATCGTGAAACCCGTCTCGAGAGGCACGGTTCGTGATGGCGTTCCGGGAAATGTCCTAGTACTTGCTGAGCGAACTCACGATCTGCGTTCGAGAGTTTCGGGAATCGCGACTAACGTAATCATGTTGCCCAACGGGAAACCCATTTCGGTGGAAGAGAATTCAACCTTGCTCACCCTCGATGCCACCGAAGACGAGCGATCATTGAAGCAACTGTACGTCGCCCGTGAGCACCAAGAAAAACGTATCGCAGCAGGTTCGGCAATTGCTATGCAACTGGAAACGGAAAAACGAGAAATGACTGCTTGGAATGCCTTGGCGGAACAAGGCAAAGTGCCATTGTCCGATCTAGAGAACAAGAAAAGTCTGGTAAAACGACTGGAAACTCAGTTGGCCCAAGAAAAGATCACCAACGATGAACAATCCAAAACTTTTCGGATTCAGGAAGCACGGATACTGGCCAATCTGAAAAAATCGAAAATTCGAAGTCCCATTGCCGGACTCATGACCCTTTCTCTTGTTGCGCCCGGTGACATGGTTTTCCCCGGTGCCCATCTTGGTCAAGTCGTCTCTAACAATCGCCTGATTGCAGTGACCCTCAACGAAGAAGACTTTGGCGGAGTGATGGAGGGGCAGTCAGTCGCGGTCACCCTTTTGTCCCAGGGAGCTCAGATGTTCGAGGGAAACGTCACCCGTCTTTCTCCTACGGTTGACCCGGCCTCCGGTCGCCGAAAGTTGTATGTCGAACTCGAGGGTGGAAACGAACGCTTCACTCCGGGGAGTTCGGGTCGGGCCGAAATTATCAAGTCCGTACGAAAAGATGCTCTCGTCGTACCTCGCAAGGCGCTCATGGGATCCGCCGTGTTTGTCGTAAACAACGGGACAACCGAAGCACGCGAGGTAAAGGTAGGGGCCCGGAATCTGCTCACCGCCGAGATTCTCGATGGACTGGAGGAAAGTGAACAGGTAATCGTGGAAACCCCACACCTTTTTCGCGACGGCCAGAAAGTCAAGCC
>JABHOU010000476.1 GCA_018695085.1 Opitutia bacterium
CATGCAGGTTGGAGGTTGCCCGCCAGTTGCTCACCACGGGGCTGAGTTCGCGTACGACGAAGCCAGCCGCTTTGGGTCCGTCGGATTCTTCGTCGCCGGGGATGATTCCATAGTTGCCGATCTGGGGAGCCGTCATAGTGACGACTTGTCCATAGTAAGATGGGTCGGTGAGGATTTCTTGATACCCCGTCATACTGGTGTTAAATACGGCTTCGCCGACTACGGTGGCTTTGCCCCCAAAAGCTCTACCTCTGAATACGCTGCCATCTTCCAAGGCAAAGACTGCTTCTTGTTCTTCTTTCATTCGGTTGTCGTGCTTTTCGATAGCCTGTTGCTTTCAAAGTGGCAAACCGATTTGCGATTTCTTTGCTGCAACTCTCTAGTTTCGAACCTTTACCGTTGTTTTGACCAGCGGTAAAAAATAGATCCCAGAACGCTCACTGAGACGATCAAATTTGCAATCTTCATAACAACACCACCGGATCTTTGGTCTTCGAGTGGGGTTACGTCGATGATGCGCTCGGCGTAAAAATAGGTGTCGTAAAGAACTTCTTTAGAAAAGGTAAGTACGGCGAATATTGGTGTTTGTCCAAGCATGAGTGCTAGAATAAAAAGCATCTGGGGTCCATACCGGATAGGAGGAAGTTGCTTGGATGAACTAGCGATAGGCCACCACATGGCGAATGAGGTAAAGAACATCGATAAGTGCTCCGCCATATGGAGTGTTTTATTCTGGATGGCGGCTTCATAGAAAGTTCCGAAATGCCAAAAGGAAAAGACGATCGTAAAGCCTAAACCGGCTACGATGGGATGAAACAATAGGCGGCAAAGTGCCTTGATGTTGGGTCGCCTTATAAAAAGTTCATCCCATAGTTGTCCCGGCATGCCAAAGAGCAGGAACAGGGGACTGACGTACATCAGGATGTTGTGCTGGATCATGTGGGCGAAAAACAGATAGTTTTCGCCCAAGGGGTCGAGGGGAGAGCCCACCGCTAAGTAGAAACTGACGATTCCGGAGGCAAACCACCATGCCTGTTTTTTTGGGAAAGGCATACCTGGAACAATTTGTTCCCGAAAAGGTCCTACGATTAACGCATAGCACCATGCGGTGAATAGCAGACCACCCACCAAGGCGGGTTCGGTGTGCCAATGCAGAAGGGTTACGGGAGAGGAACTCAGCATGTGGGTAACCTCACCGTACAGGTTGCCCGCAAGATGTGATTATTCGCTGCTCTCTGTCCAGTTGGCTTCCGAGCGAGCCTTGAGACAGAAGTCTGCTTTAGTCGAAACCTTGGCAAGAATTCGGACGACGGAACCTTCAACATTGTCGGGCTCTTCCGGTTGGTGCCGGTGGTAAAAGGGATTGTCGGGAGTTCTGGAGTTGATTTCGATCATGTCTGCTTTTTCTATCTTCCAACTAATGCGATGGGGAATGCCCTCAACTTTTTCCCACTTCTCAGTGTTAAAAACCTCTTTGGAAGTATGGGTGTCGCCAGCCTTGTAAAAGGCGTCTTCGTGTTTCAAATAGGTGCCGATCGTATAGTCAGTATTTGCTTCCCAAGCATTTTCTACTGCAGCGACTTCGAAATTTTCGATGATTGGCGTGTCGTCAGCCATGTAAATGACTGCAAAATAGGTCCCGAGTGCGATTACTAACCCCATGAGGAATAGGATGGTGTTGAGTAACTTGTCCCATTTTAAATGCATGAACCAATAAACAACTCCAAAGAACTTAATTATAGATGTTGTAAACAGGATGCCGATTATCGAAGCACTTTCGAACGATTGAACATAGATGATGACAATCTCGATTCCCGTTATGGCTACAAGGGCCATGGAAAGGTTGAAAAAGGTGAAGAAGCGTTTGCTTTCCTCCTCGACTGGATCTTCTCCGTGTCCGCTCATGATGTTTTGTTCAGCTTAAGAATTTTTTGGAATAGGAAGCCAATTAAAGGGCGTATTCCATAAGATAAACTACCGGGAAAATAATAATCCACACGATGTCGACGAAGTGCCAGTAGAGGCCGCAACATTCGATGTCCATGGCATCGGCTGTACTCATCTTGCCCGTAAAGGAGTAGGCAAGCCATCCCAACAACCAGAAAACACCTATGGCGACATGGGTGCCGTGAGTTCCGGTTAGAACAAAGAAGGTGGACCCGAATACGTGAGGTTCACCCCGGTAGGAGGAGAGGGTCAACTCGTTGCCCGGAGCATAGGCGAAGTGGGTGAATTCATACACTTGGCATGCGAGGAAAATTCCGCCGAATATAATCGTTCCAAACAGCATCCAACGCGTGCTGTTTAGATTCCCTTTATGTATGGCGGAAACAGCTAATGCCATAAACAAAGAGCTAGCCAGTAAGATAAACGTGCTGAAAGATGTTAGCTCGATGTCGAAGATATCCCGAATGTCGAGGTAGTTGGTTCCGACGGTGGCGGAGATCTTGCGGTAGATCAAGTGAGTGGATATAAGGGTACCGAAAAACATGCAGTCCGATCCGAGAAAGGCCCACATGAGGACTTTCTTGGTCGGTATGCCCGTGCTGGTGTAGGGCTCGTGATGTTCGTCGGCGTGCGCTGCGGCTGCTTCGCTCATGGTTACAAGTTGAGTAAGGATGCAATATTTACGTCAATGGCGAGTCTCTCGAATTTTGGAGTTATTCCTCATCTTCTTCTGGGAACAGATGGTAGCCTCCCGGACCTTCGAGCGACCACATGATCATGCTCGTTATGGCTATGATACCCCCAATTATCGGAACGGTGTAGTTCCGGATGATTTCTCCGTCCGCCCCAAGGCTCGAATGGAAGAGCATGCCTATTACGAGAACGAGAAAACCGATTGCCGTGAAGAGGGGATACCATGAGTGGTCCGGCATGTGAACGCCGTGGTGGTCGAGCGGTTCCTTCTCTGAGTGTAACTCACGCGGGCCATAGTTGTTTTCCCAAGCTTGGTCCCGGGCTTTGACGATGGGAGTACGAGCGAAGTTGTATTCCTTGACCGGGGAAGAGAGGGTCCACTCTAGACTTCGGGCATCCCAAGGGTTTTTGCCTGCCGGCTTGAGACTCTTATCTCGAAACGACCTCATGAATTGAATGACGCCAAGTAAAATTCCTATTCCAAGAATGAACGCCCCGACAGTCGCAATCTGGTTCCACATCTCGAAGCCATTGCCCGCGTTGTAAGAATGAGTACGACGAGGTTGGCCGATCATGCCCAGATAGTGCATGGGGAAAAAGGTCGTGTTGAAACCAATGAACATGAGCGTGAAGACGATCTTACCCATCTTCTCATCCAGCATGCGTCCCGTCATCTTGGGCAACCAGAAATAGAAACCGCAAAATAGTCCGAAGAGAGCTCCACCAATTAAAACGTAGTGGAAGTGAGCCACGACGAAGTAGGTGTCCTGCTGCTGCATGTCTATGGGTACGGAAGAGTGCATGATGCCGGTAAAGCCTCCAACCATGAACATCGTGATGAAACCGAGGGCAAACAACATGGGAGTGTCAAAGCGTATCTTGCCTCCCCACATAGTACCGATCCAATTGAAGATCTTCACTCCCGTAGGAATGGCTATCAACATTGTCAACATGGAGAAGGCAGAGGTAGCCACTATCCCCATCCCGGTTGTGAACATGTGGTGGCTCCACACGGCGAATCCCATGAAGCCGATGATTGCACCCGAGAATATGACTAGCCCGTAGCCGAAAAGCGGCTTCCTTGAAAAAGTGGGAACTACTTCCGAAACGATACCCATTGCAGGCAAGATTAGGATGTAGACCTCGGGATGTCCGAAAATCCAGAAGAGGTGTTGCCAAAGATGTGGTTTCCCGCCTTCCAGGAAATCGTAGAAGTTAGTGCCGTAGTTGCGGTCGAACATCAACTCAACCAAGGCGATGGTGATGGCGGGAAACGCGAGGATGATGAGAAAACTTACGACAAGAGTCATCCAACAAAACACGGGCATCCGCATCATGGTCATACCTGGCGCGCGCATGTTGATGAGGGTGGCGATGAAGTTGAACGAGGCGAGAAGAGAGGCCAAGCCCAAGACTTGAATGCCGAATACCCAAAAGTCCGGTCCCAAGTCGCGAGCAACTTCCTCAAACCGTACATCCGTGAGCGGAGAATAGGCAAACCAACCGATAGCCGGTGCACCACCTGTGAAAAACCAGCTGAGATTCAGTATTATGGCACCTGCGACAAAGCACCATAGACTCAGTGCGTTCAATCGAGGAAAGGCCACGTCGCGGGCCCCAATCTGGAGTGGCATGACAAAATTGAAGAAGGCGGCGCTCAAGGGCATGATCACGAGAAAAACCATGATGGTCCCGTGCATCGTGAACATTTGGTTGTATTCACGAGGAGTAAGTAACTCTTGATTCGGAGCCCACAACTGCGAGCGGATAAGCAAGGCTTGCATTCCCCCGAAGATCAAGGAGCAGAGTGCGACCAATCCGTACAGCAGTCCGATTTTTTTGTGGTCGATGGTGGTTAGCCAGTCGCGAATCCCCGTGACATGTTGGTCAGGTCGACGGAAGACGTCCAGAAGAGTCTTCGGTTTCGTTTCCGGGGCAACGTACTTTACGGATTCGGTAGCCATGGTGATCTCAGGTGCTGAAGGTGAACATTAGGTGTTTTAGCTTTGGCCGAGTAGAAAGGCAATGAGTTGATCAACCTTTTTCTCGTCCTTCTGGAGATTGCGGACGGGATGATCGTCATTCACGCCTTCGCCGTTCCACATTAGGTTTCCAAACTTGATTTCATTTGAGTTTTTAAGCCACTTGGCCAAGCTTTCTTTATCATTGCGCATCCAGCCTGCGGCAAGGGAGGTGCGTAATCCGAAAAGGGTTAGGTTCGGACCTTTTTCGCCAAGTCCCGTGCGGTTGACGGCGTGACACTGGTTGCACTGACTGACCGTGAAGAGTTGCTTGCCGTGTTCGTAGTCATCGTCATGTTTTTTAACCCATGAATCCTTGGAAACGTCAGGTGATTGGCCTTTCTCTACGACTCCCTTAGCTTCCCATTCCCGGAGTACGCCTTCACCCAGTGCGGGATCCGCGACAAGTACGACGTCCCCAGTCGCATATTCCTTTTCAGGATTATATGGTCCAGGTTGTTTTGTGGGGTTTTGGGAGTCCTGAAACCGTGCCACCCACTGGTGGAAGTCAGCATCTGTCTGGGCCATGGCTCGAAATTGCATGTAGGCGTGTGAGTTCCCGCAGAATTCGGCGCATTGCCCGTAAAATAATCCTCCCACGGGGTCGAATTCGTCGGTGAACGATCGATCCTTGAACAGAACCTCTCTCAGTGAACCGTCGTGTACGGCGGGCATTGCCTCTGTGATGGTTGCTGGGGTCTTGAGTCCTTCTTTGTCCGTTTGAAAGAGAAGTTTTTCCTGATCGGCTACGAACCAAATGAAGTTTTCTTGTCCTGGCATGAGGTCCATCTTGCCTGCTAGTTTCGGAAGCCAGAAACTGTGGATTACATCTGTGGTGCGAAGATTTAGGCGTACAGCCTTGCTGGCAGGAAATACAAGTTCGTTTGATGTCACTATACCGTATTGGGGATATTCGAAAACCCAGAAGAATCTCTTGCCCGTTACGTTTACGGTGATGGC
>JABHOU010000013.1 GCA_018695085.1 Opitutia bacterium
AATCAATTCAAACTACGATAAGTTGTCCGCAGGTTATCTTTTTCCTGAGATCGCTCGTCGCACAAAAAACTTCCTCGATTCGAATTCCGGGGTCGAAGTCATGCGACTTGGCATTGGGGATACCACCGAACCCATCGTGCCCGCCGTTATTGAAGGCTTGCATAGAGGCGTGCAAAACTTGGCTTCCGCCGACACCTACTCCGGTTACGGGGCTTCCGAGGGCATAAACCCCCTCCGGGAAGGCATTGCAGCTCTTTATCGTGAGCAAAATGCCGAGGTGAATGCCGACGAAGTGTTCGTGAGCGATGGAGCAAAGTCCGATTCGGCAAATATCCAGAGCATCTTCTCCGAGGAAAACGTGGTTGCCGTACAGGATCCCGCCTATCCCGTTTACGTCGACAGCAACGTCATTGCCGGTCGTGCAGGTATTGCTGGTGACTCAGGTTACGACGGTCTTGTGTACATGCCTTGCTCCGAGGAAAACGATTTCTTTCCCTCGGTCCCGGACTCAAAGGTGGATCTCATCTATATTTGCAGTCCGAACAATCCCACGGGAGCCGTTGCCACGAGAGAGCAATTAAAGACTTTCGTGGACTATGCCCGAGCCAACAAGGCAGTCATTCTATACGATTCGGCTTACGCTTCCTTCATCACCGACCCCGATCTCCCACGCAGCATTTTTGAAATCGAAGGAGCGAGGGAATGCGCCATCGAATTGAACAGTTTCTCAAAGACCGCGGGCTTTACCGGAGTCCGTTTGGCTTGGACGATTGTACCGAAGGAATGCGTGGCGGAAGATGCTGGGGTCGGCAAACTTCATGCTCTTTGGACGCGCCGACAAAACACCTTTTTCAATGGTGCGTCCAACATCGTGCAGCAAGGAGGCTTGGCCGTTCTTTCTCCCGATGGTCGTCAACAGACCGGCGAGCAAGTGGCCTTCTACCTAGAGAACGCTCGGATTATTTCCGAAGGTCTCCGCTCCCTCGGACTCACCACCTATGGAGGCGGTAATGCCCCGTACGTGTGGATGAAGACTCCCGGAGGATTAACCTCTTGGGAGTTTTTCGACAAAATCCTAGGAGAATGCCATGTGGTCGGCACTCCGGGTTCCGGCTTTGGTCCTTCCGGGGAAGGCTTTTTCCGCCTCAGTGCGTTCGGGCATCGCGAGAATGTGGAGAAAGCGGTGGACAGCATTCAGCAAAACTTGAAGCTGTAGCCTTTTCCGAGATGCGACGATCGGCGGCCTGAAGAAAGGAATTCCGGTCGCCGCCGCTGTTAAACGTAGCTTTGCGAGGTCGGCTTTATCACGAGTTCGGGAATATGGGCTCGTGGATGTAACCTTGCCAGCATCATTACCGCTTCGGCAATGTCTTGAGGTTGCAGGATGCCCGCGCGGTGTTCAACCGAAGGTGGAGCGGGTCGCTGGTCTAAAATCGGCGTATTGACCTCCCCCGGAAAGACGTTGGTAATACGAATTCCATTTTCGCGTTCCTCTTCCGCAACGCAGGAACCGAGGCCCGTCATGCCGAACTTGGAAGCGTTGTAAGCTACTCCGCCCAAAGGGTTGGATCGCTTGCCTGACACCGAGTTAATCATGACCACTAGTCCGTCCTTGCGTGGTCGCATCCGATTCAGAGCCATCCGGAGGCAGTCGTAAGCTCCCGTTAGGTTTACCTTGAGGACGGCGTCCCAGTCATCGGGAGAAAGCTCTGTCATGGATCTCCTTGGGACGTTGATTCCTGCGGCGTTCACCAAAATGTCCAAGTTTCCCATTTCTTCGTCAAACCAAGAAAATAATGTGTCCAAGCTTGCCCGATCGGCAACATCGACTGACCGAGATTGAATGGCGGCAGTCGACAGGTTGTTCACTTCCTCTAATTTTTCCAGTCGACGTCCCGCTATTGCCACTTGCGCCCCAGTCTCAGCCAAGGCCGTCGCTACCGCTGCTCCCATTCCCGATCCGCCACCTATGACGAGGGCGTTTTTATCTTTCAGAATTTCCATATTAGAAGGTAATGCCGTGGATTCGAATTTCCTCAATCATTATCTTTGAGCGATTCAATATATCATTCGTATTCATGCAGTTGATTTACTTCTACCGAAAACGGACTTCTGTTGACCGATCAAGCGCGGTCGCCTAACTTTGGTGCTTGTATGGAGTCTTTTGGTTATATCGCCCGTGCCTTATTGGGTATTGTTGCTCTGCTGGGCATTGCCTACTGTCTGAGCTCTGATCGCCGCAAGATCAACTGGCGAGTGGTGATTGGCGGATTGTCGCTCCAAATGATCATTGCCGTGGGCGTGCTGCAGGTCCCTTTCGTCGAGTCGTTCTTTGGATGGATAGCAAACCTCTTTGCGGTAGCCCTCGATATTTCGGTCAAGGCGGCCGGTTTTGTTTTTGGAGCTCTTTCCGATCGTGAGCAAATGGATGCGGCGTTTGGCGAAAACCGTGGCTTTGTCTTCGCTTTCATGGCCCTGCCAAGCATCTTGTTCTTTTCTGCTCTTTCCTCGCTCCTGTATTACTTTGGGATACTTCAGTTCATCGTGAAGATGATGGCATGGGTGATGAGTCGCGTTATGCGCTTGTCGGGAGCTGAAAGCTTGGCCGCCGCGGCCAATGTTTTTGTGGGGCAAACCGAAGCGCCCTTGATCGTTAAGCCCTATGTGGCCAAGATGACGCGCTCCGAATTGCTCGCCCTTATGGTTGGCGGCATGGCCACTATCGCAGGCTCCGTTTTTGCCATTTATATGGGTATGCTCGGTGGAACCGATAAGGAATCGATGCTCCAGTTCGGAAAGTTTCTCCTTTGCGCAT
>JABHOU010000068.1 GCA_018695085.1 Opitutia bacterium
CAAATTCTAGACATGGGTACTTTATTGGGAAAAGATGGAAAACATCATGAGAAGCCGTTTACGGCAAGTCATTTCCTAGTCCAAGCACTACTTTTTACGAGGCCGAAAGATTGCTTTATCGGCTATTGATCGGTCCAGCAGAACAACCTTATAACCAATTTTTTCGGGCGTGAAACGAATGTTCATTACATGGTGACCACGGGTCGCCAAACCGGGAGAGCGTAAATACCAACGGCTAAGGTCAGGTTTGCGTTGTGGAACGCCGAGCCCGCCCTCGCCGACATATACGACACCAGTGGAGTCCTTCTTCTCATTGCGGATGGGAACGGTTCTTTTGATGACGTGACCGTCGGATTCAACAACCAAATCGACGTCGAATTCCTCGAACAAAGGCACCCAGAACTCTTTGGCGGCGCCAGGCTTTTTGACTGCGGGCCATGCAGGTCGATGATACTCCGCCAACAACCAACGAACCTTGGGGCGCAGGGACTCAAGGGTCTTGCCCAACCACGTTCGCTGAGCGCCTCCGGCTTTTGTTTCGGAATTAAGAGTAACGAGAGCTACCTGAGGAGACAACCGAGTCGAAAAGTAGTTTTCTCGTTCCTTCCCGCCGGGACTATCAAATATTTCATCGAAGAGCGGGCCTCCGTCATGATTTCCACGCGTGGGTATGATGGGCAATACTTTGCCCGATGCGGCAACTGTCAATTCATGTTGACTGAGCCAGCGCGACCATTGTCCCCAGTTTTTACCACTCACTATGTAGTCACCACCATGGGCGAAAGCGATTATCTCGGGGTTCTCCTCGGATAAGGCGGCCATCAATAAGTTTACTTGAGCTCTCTCAAAATGTCCCGTACGTGAATCGCCTCCGAATATGACGGAAAAGTCTCGGTCGTCCATTGGTGCCGTAGTGAAGTGCATTTCCGGTGAAAGATTACCGTCGGACTCGATAACGAACCAATAAGTCGTAGAAGGTTTGAGCTCGGCAAGCCGGGCATGATGAAAATGCTCGCCGCCGGAACCGGAAAAGCGACCATTACGGTCTGAAACTTTCTTAAAGGTATAGTTCTTCGGAAGACCTTTCTTGGACATCAAATCATAGTGTACGACATGATTCTTGCCCTGCGTTGCCGTAGTCCATGAAACGGTGGCTTTATTTGCGGGGTCGGTCTTCCAAATCACACGCCATTGGGCGGGGTTGGAACCTTCCAGTTTCGACAAGCCATCTGTTTTGCGATTGACGAACTTTTCGTCCAACCAAGGGGTCTTTTCATTGGCGGATATTCCTTTTAGGAGGGATATCGAAAGGAGTAGAGTTAGGTGTAGTGTTGTAGGTTTCATAAGTTTTTAGAGGATTTGATCTTCGCTCTCATCTCCCACCAGAGCAATAGTGGAATGCCCCAGTTGGCGGCACGAATAATAAGATCGGGCCAACGCTCTATACCAAACGCAGTTAATCTGGAAGTAGCCGTAACAAATCCCCAAATCGCCATCCACAAGGCAACGGTTTTCCGATACTTGGTTGGAAGAAGAATTAAAAAGGCCAACAAAAAATCCATTCGCCCGATCCAAGGAAGTAGAATTATGGCCATTTTTTCTCGTTCCTCCGCCAACCTCCAGTCGCTTCCGAGAAAAGTGTCCAATGTACCAACGATCAAATCGACGAAACCTGGTTTTAACCAGTACGCAGCTAGACCATGTCCGATGAAGGTTGATGCAACTGCAAGACGCAAGAACCACTCAAGTTTCCGTCGGGAACCTATCCCTGTAAAATAGGCAAGTAACACGACTGGAGCAACAAAGCGTACGGCATGACCAAAGGGATCCGTTGCGTGAAACACATCTTCAATATTCATTTGCCATGAAAGAACCGCGTTTAAAAAAGCCCATCCGGCTACAAAGCATAGTAACGCGGCATCACATCGAACGACAGGACATGACCACTTGGTTTGGGAAACCGGCAAAGATGCACGGCCTAGAAAAGGAAGCACGCAACCTGCAGTCCAAAGTATTAGGGCAATAGTTGTGTCCACTGATCCGGCAAAGGCGTCCCCTTGCAGAGGCAACAACCAGCTATTAAGATGAGAAGGAACCGCAAGCGAGGCGGCGTAACCGAAACACTGCAAGGAAATGATCCAACGCAGCCCCCATGCCAACCGAGCATAAGAGAAATGATTTTCGAAGGAGTTCACTATTTAACTATTCTTCAGCCATGGAAAAAGTCTCGAACAATGCCGAAACTCGGAATTTCGGCCAGACCAAAGATGCCCTTCCGAACTTGCGCGATCTAAAGGAAGTCACTTTCATCGCCTCCTAATCAATTTAATGAACAAACGAATTTTCGGTAATAGTAATTTTCATGTCTCAGAGGTAGGGCTCGGTTGCTGGCAGTTGGGTGGTGATTGCTGGGGCGATCTCGATGAAACAGAAGCCTTGGACATTTTGCGAGCAGCAGTTGAAAGTGGCGTCAACTTCCTCGACACCGCAGACGTGTATGGAGGTGGAAGGAGCGAGCAGCTGATTGGGAAGTTCCTTAAGGAAAATCCGGATGAGCTATTCGTCGCGACCAAGCTGGGTCGACGCGACCATATGTTCCCTGATAACTTCACACCTGAAAATCTACGCGGTTGTACGGAAGACTCGCTCAAACATCTTGGGGTGGAAAGCCTTGATCTCACGCAACTACATTGTCTCCCGACTGAAGTTTTGAGACAAGGAGAAGTGTTTGACGAAATGCGAAAACTACAGGAAGCCGGCTTAATCCGCCACTGGGGCGTGAGCGTGGAGAGCATGGAGGAAGCCCTGATCTGTCTGGAACAAGACGGTCTGACCTCTCTTCAAATCATCTTCAACGTTTTTCGCCGTAAGCCAGCCGAGATACTATTCGAAAAGGCAAAGGCGATGAATATTGCAATTATAGTAAGGTTGCCGCTGGCCAGCGGACTTTTGTCGGGCAAGCTTTCACCCGATTCCACTTTTTCAGAGAACGACCACCGAGGTTTCAACGCAGACGGTCAATTTTTCAACGTCGGCGAAACATTCGCAGGACTCGGATTAGACAAAGGCACGGAACTGGCGGATGAGCTGAAGCAATTCGTTCCAGAAGGCATGAGCATGGCGACGATGGCCCTGAGATGGATACTCGATTTCGACGGCATCACGACCATCATCCCAGGAGCGAGTCGCGTGGAACAAGCTCAAGCTAATGCCTCTGTATCAAAGTTGCCTCCCCTACCCGACCAACTTCATGAAAAGCTCAAAGCCTTCTATAGCGAAAGAGTGATGTCTCACATTCGAGGACCCTATTGAGGAGTATGATGCTCAAGACTCGGCTAAGTAAAATACTCGCATTGATTTTTCTCTTTGCCCTCATTATGGGACCAGGTCCCGGTTTATATTTGGTAAACCCATCGCCCGACAATCCATCCACCACCACGTTTCTCGGCATGCCCGTTCTCTTCGCGTGGTCGTCCTTTTGGTTTTTTGTGCAAGCGGGGGTGGTTTTGGCGGCCTACCGGAAGCTCTGGACGAACGATGATGATCTTGACGAATGACTAATTTTCACATCCTAGCAGCCATCGATATCGCAGGAGGGCATCTTCCCCATTTCATGCTCGGGAGCTATATGCTGCTACTGGTCTGGTTATGTTACCTAGGCTACCGTAAGGGAAAAGCAACGGAGGAAGACTACTACCTTGCCGGACGTGGGCAGGGCACGATCGTTACTTCACTAACGATCATGGCCACCTTTTTCTCCAGCGCCGCGTTGCTGGGCATTCCCGGGGTAGTGTATCGGGACGGTGTCAGCTTCTTTCTGTTCGCCCTCAACCTTCCAGTAGCCGGAGTCGCCGTTTATTTACTTGGCGACCGCATGCGAAAACTAGGCAAGGCCAGAGGCTACGTAACGCCAGCCGACCTCG
>JABHOU010000012.1 GCA_018695085.1 Opitutia bacterium
CACCTTCCCTGAACCGCGGCCACGGGCAATAGTATAATCGTACCGATTAAGGCACCCGCAAAGATTGCAAACAAGGCGCCTTGCCAACCGCAGAATGCCCCGATGCATCCCAGCAACTTGACGTCGCCTTCCCCCAAGGCCTCCTTTCCCATCGCTTTTTCGGCAAGAAGGCCAATCCAATAAAGGGAGGCAGAACCCACGAGCATCCCAAGCAGTGCATCCAAACCGGATTGAAAATGCTCTAACTTGCCTCCGATTTCGACACCTAATCGCATCGCGGGAAAGGAAATGGCTAAGGCCAAGCCAATCAAGGCACCGCCTATACTGAAACGATCGGGAATGATAAAACTTTCAAGATCGGTCAAGGCTGCTCCGATTAGTAAACATGCAAACACCGAGGCAATGAGAGCTTTCTCCGGATAAGCTTCGCCGCCGAAAGTAAGAACCGCCCATGCAAAAGAAGCCCCGGTCAATGCTTCCACAATCCAATAACGCGAGGAAATTCTCGTGCCGCAGCAAGCTGCCTTACCTCGCAATAAAAGCCATGAGAAAATGGGGATATTGAGCCACCAAGCAATCGGCTCGCCACAAGAGGGACATCTCGACCCGGGTCGCCACATTGATTCCTCACGAGGTATGCGATAGGCGCAAACATTGAGGAAACTGCCAAAGATGCTTCCTAGGACAAAAGCCCAAACACCGGCAAAGGTCGGATGTTCTTGGACAAAGGCCGATAACAGGAAATTCATTTAAAAAAGTTCTTTTCGAGCGGCCGTAAACATGGCATCTACTGGAACATCTCCTCCAGTCCAAATACCGAGCGAGCGAGCCGCTTGGTAAACTAGCATGGACAAACCGTTGGTCGCTCGCAAGCCGAGATCTCGAGCCTGACTGAGCAAGGCAGTCTCGGATGGGTTATAAACCATATCGTAGACCTTCGTGCCATTCGGCAACGCGGAGAGATCGAGTGGTGAAGGATCTTCGGGTCTCAATCCGAGGGAGGTCGCGTTGATGACGACGAGCTCACTTTGATCGGCAAATGTCGATGATGCTTCGTCAAAAGCAAACCCACTCACTTGAGCGTCAACACCCGATGCAGGCAAAACATCTAGCAATTCGCGAAGGCGGGCAGGCGATCGATTACCAATCCAAAGCTTGCGACAACCCCTTAGAAGACATTGAGCCGCTGCTGCTCGAGCAGCTCCGCCGGCACCAAGAAGAATCACCTTGGCCCCCTCTAGGTCAACCCTCAATTCATCTCGCAGGGCTTGCTCCAAACCATAACCGTCCGTGTTGAAACCATGCCATCCGTCATCACTTGCCAACAGGGTGTTGACGGCACCAATGGCTCTCGCTTCAGCACTCAGTTCCATCACCAAGTCAAGAGCTTGAACCTTGTGAGGAATCGTTAGGTTTAGTCCGCGAAATCCTGCCTTTAGCAAAATCGGCAAAACATCCGACAAGCGCTCGGCTTCAACCTCTATGCGCCGATAACGCCATTTCGCAAAGATGGGATCCGACTTTGCCATTTCGAGCAAAGCTGCGTTGTGAATAGCGGGACTTATGGAATGCCCAATTGGAAAACCAAGAACGGCGAGAGACACATCCTCCTGGGATATGCCAGTCAAATCCTCAGGTCTTAAAATATCCTCAGGCATTCGCCTCACGGCGCAGGGCACTATCGAATTCAGATACGAATCGAAGAAAGAGCCCTGCAAGTTCCGTATTTCCCGCTTGGCGATAATGCATGGCCAAATTGCGACAACCACGACTTAGCGTTTCAGCAACGGTCACTGGTAGCAAATAGCCGCCTGATTGATCTGAAGGGGAGTCACCTAGGAAAGCTTCCAATTCATGTGCCTCTCGGAAACGGCCTCCGGCCCATACGTCGATGTAAAAGGGAGGTTCTTCCGTAAAACAGCCGACCATAAAGCGCCCCGGAAGCCCGATCGGCTCTAGTTCCATGCCAATACGTCGGGCTACCAGCAAATAAATGACGGAAAGCGTTATCGGCAAACCTCGACGACGTTCCACGACCTTGTGAAGAAAGCTGTTTTCGGGGTCACTGAAATCCTTTGTCGCCCCCCTGAAACCATATTCATGAAAAAACACTCGATTCATAATCCGGCATTGCTCTCTTGCCGAAGTCGGCGGCGTCATCAATTCTCGACAACGCTCAGCAATTTCGTCCAAAAACAAGTGGCAAGCGGCTATGTCACAGGTCGGATAAACCGCACGGTCGAGCAAGAACCAGCCCGTTTCCAGCTCATATTTCAGAGAACGAATAAACTCCAAAAAAGCCTGTACCCCATCCGCCCAACCCAATTCATAAAGAAGTTCTCTAGCCCGAACGGTCAGACTCGCATCCAATCCCTGTGAGATCTCCCTCAAAAAAGCCTCGCCGGAACCCGAGAGACGCTTCAACTCCTCAACCAAAGCCTTCTGCACGAAAGGCGAATCATCATCCAGAAGACCAAGCAGAGCTTTCGCTCTTTCGGGAGATAAAGAAATTTCAGTCACTGATACAGTTTCGCGCTACACAGGAAGCCGAGGCAAGCCTTCATATCGAAGAATTCCTTTGAGGCCGTTCGCCAAACAAGGCAGAACCAACCCTGACCAAGGTACTGCCCGCACGAATGGCTTCCTCCATGTCACCCGACATGCCCATCGACAACTCGGTCAACTCCACTTCAAACGATCCCACCAAACGATCCCGCAATTCACGAAGGGATTCGAAGCAACTCCGAGCAATGGATGGATCCTCGGGGGCAAAGGGAGCGATGGTCATGAAACCTTCGACTTTCAAATTCGAGCAGGAAAGAGCCGCTTCCAAAAAGCCATCCGTTTGTTCAGGCAAAACCCCGAACTTTGCAGGATCTTTTCCGGCATTGACCTGAAGCAACACCCGCAAACAACA
>JABHOU010000587.1 GCA_018695085.1 Opitutia bacterium
GACCGAGCAAATGCAGCGGACTCAAAGAGAGGCCGTTCGAGGGCAAGGAACGAGGGTTTGAACAGAGTTATTCCTAGGTAATCGTTTTCGTATCCTACGGAAACTACTCCACAATCTCCACAAAATCCAAAATGGCAATAAGTGACTGGGACTTTTCATGAAATCCGTAAGAAAACAAATTTCCATTACGTAAGAACTTGATGAAATTCTTTCTTTCAAAGCTCCTCTTCCTTTTACCGGCAATCGTTCTCTCTTATGCTTCTGCGAAGGAAAAGCCGAACGTCGTTTTCATTCTTGCCGATGACTTGGGCTACGGCGACCTCGCTTGCTACGGTCACCCTTATGCGAAAACGCCCCATATCGACATCCTGGCAAAAGAGGGCACGCGTTTCACACGCTACTACGCCACCGGCGTAACTTGCCAGCCAAGTCGCGTCGGATTCATGACAAGCCGGCATCCCCGAAGTTTTGAACGACGGGTCGGAGATTTCGGTTTTGATGGTCGGGCAACCATTACCGAATTGCTCAATAAAAACGGGTATGCCACAGGTCATTTTGGGAAATGGCACATCGGTCCCGGAGTCGGAGGTAAAAAAGTATCGGAAATCACAGAGCCTGCCGACAACTACGGTATTGATGAGATCAAAGTTCTCGATAGCTTGAAAGATCGGACCAAAGGTCGTGATGATAATACCTTTGATGCATCCATTGACTTTATCGAACAGCACAAGGACCGGCCCTTCTTCGTGAACGTCTGGGCCCACATTACGCACTTCAGAGTGCCGTCTGACACCGTATTTGCCGAGAGATTCAAAGAGTTGAAAGTCGAAGAATCCCTCTTTGGACCCTACATGAAGACCAATAAGTTTGATATCTGCAGAGATGAATGGGGATTGGATGTTGATTCGTGTATGAGAAACTACCTGGCTGACGTATGGAGCTTGGATGCCGCGATTGGACGCTTGCTTAAAAAACTGGATGAACTGAAGCTTTCGGATAACACTATCGTGGTCTTCACCAGTGACCAGGGGCCTGCCAGAAATACGCTCAACACTTTGAAACCCAATCAGGCCGGAGATAAAACCCGCGCGAACATGATGGGATGGTCCAAGGGACTGCGGGGTGGAAAGCACGAGATGTACGAAGGCGGAGTCCGTATTCCGTTCATCGTGCGTTGGCCAGGTAAGGTTCCGAAAGGCAAGGTCAACAAGACCAGTATTTTGTCGGGTTTGGATTTCCTGCCGACGCTCTGTCATCTCACAGGCACTACTTATGAGAAAAAGAAATTCGAAGGTTTGAACGTCGCCGACGTTTGGCTTGGTAAAAAGCGCAGTCCGGAACGCTTTCTTTACTGGAAAAAGCAGTTCTCCGTTGGACTCAGCAAGAATTGGAAGTACCACGTAAACAAACAGACTGGCGATGAATTGTATGACTTGGCGCGTGATCCGAATGAAACGACAAACGTCATCGCCAAGCACCCGGATAAGGCTGCGAGCATGCTCAAGTCCATCACGGCTTGGGACCAGTCCCTGCCTCCTTTGCCGAGGCCCGTCGCATCGTCGAAAAGGAAGGACGGGACGGTAAGCCCTGAGCCAAAGAAAAAGACGGAGAAGGACGCTTCACCTGCATCGGAAGCAAAGAAAATCGGATCTGTTTCTTACCCATGGCAAAACTACAAAGGCCCGCTGAAGCAGAACTGGTTTGAAATGCACGACGGATTGAAGAATTCACAATTCATCTTTGAGAAAACAAAAAAAGGCACGGTCGCCTTTGTCGGTGGTTCCATTACCGGAATGCCCTGGCGAAAAATAGTGATGGCAAATTTGAAGAAACGTTTCCCTGAAACGGAGTTTACTTTCATCCTCGCCGGCGTCGGTTCCACGGGGACCATGTACGGTGCGTTTCGATTGGACCGGGATGTCATTCAACAAGGAAAAGTCGATCTGCTCTTCGAAGAAGCGGCGGTAAACGACGTGGCCATCCTGCGAACCGCAGAACAAAGTGTTCGTGGCATGGAAGGGATCGTACGAAGGGCTCGACAGGCCAATCTCAATATGGACATCGTGATGATGCATTTTGCCTGCACCGATAAACTCGAAGATTACGAGAAAGGAAAGACTCCCCAGGTGATCCAAAGTTTCGATCAGGTCGCCGAGCATTATGGAGTGCCTACATTGGATATCACAAAGGAGGTTTACGAGCGGATCAAACGGGGAGAATTCACATGGAAGGATGACTTCAAGGGTGTTCACCCATCTCCTTTTGGGCAGCAACTTTATGCAGACAGTATTGAGCGCCTCCTTGATGAGGCATGGTCGGAAGAACCGACACGGCTAAAAACCCATTTCTGGCCAGTCAGATTGGACAAGGCTTCCTACTATGAAGGAAAACTGTTCGCCCCGCGAATCGCCAAAAAACTCAACGGGTTTGCGGTTCAGACCGAATACGATGCCGCAGCAGAAGGTGGCAAGGTTCGGACGGGTTGGAACGAGCGCCCTCAATTGATCGGTCATAAACCGGGCGACAGTTTCGAACTGAAGTTCAAAGGTTCGGCGGTGGCCATCCAGGTGATTGCAGGACCGAAAGCCGGCATTGTGGAACACAGCCTAAACGGGACTGATTGGGTGGAGCAGGATTTGTTTGTCGAAAAGAACAGTTTCAAACTGCACCTCAATCGCATCTATATCCTGAGAGATGGACTCGACTCGAAAAAAGAACACACTCTGAGTGTTCGAATCAGCGAGAAAAGAAACGAACTGAGCAAAGGCAATAACTGCCGCATCGTCTATTTCGGACTGAACGGGGACCCGCGCACCCCAAAGGGTGTCAGTGTGGACGGAGTCTACTTTGATGGATCAGATGGACATGGACCCGAAAAATAATATTAATTAGAAATAATTATGAATCGACGTAACTTCATTCAATCGAAAGTCGCTGGGACGGCGATCCTGGCTTCTTCCGGTCTTGTCTGTAAGGCGAGTGCCCAAAATCCTCCCACGGTTAACGAAAAGACGTCCATGCTCGACGTTGACGTCCTTGTCGTTGGTGGTGGGTCCGCCGGGCACGTCGCGGCGATACAAGCCGGACGCCTCGGAGCCAAGACGGTTTTGCTGGAACGAAATTCCCAATTGGGTGGAACCACGACCACCGGAGGTGTATGCTTCCCGGGTCTCTTCCATGCTTGGGGGAAGCAAATCATTTCGGGGATCGGTTGGGATCTGGTTGCAAAATCAGTGAAAATCGATGGTCGCGAGCTTCAGGATTTTACCAAGAATCACCGGTCGCACGTTCCCTATCACGTGGATCTAAACGGACAGTTGTACTCTCTCCTTGCCGAGGAAGCCTGCCTCGATGCCGGCGTATCGCTTGCCTATTACCAGTTCCCGGAAAAAGTCGCTCAGACTTCCGAGGGTTGGCTGGTGAATGTACGCGGGCAAGGGGTAAATTATCAATTACGTTGTAAGCAGATCATCGATTGCAGTGGCAATGCCACCGTGGTCGGAATGCTCGGATTCGAACGTTTGCGTGGAGATACCCGTCAGCCCGGCACTCAGGTCGTGGTGTACAAGGGCTTGGATATGGAAGTGGTTAACAAGAACGCCAAGCACATTCAGCAAATGTACAATGAGGCAGTCAAGGAAGGACGACTGCAGAAGGGAGATACCTGGAGTGGAAAAGCGATGCAACCCATCCGCAGCAAAAGAGGTAACGTTAATCATATCTTCGGGGCCGATTCCACCGATGCGGGCACTCAGACTCAAACCAACCTGGCGGGTAGAAAATCGGTCTTGCGAATGCTCAAGTTCCTTAAAACCATTCCCGGCGGTGAGAATGCCAGTATCGACAGAATGATGAACGAGACGGCGACCCGTGAGACTTTTCGCATCAAAGGCGAGACCATGATCACCGTTAATGACTACCAAACCGGTAGAAAATTTGATGACGCCTTGTCCTATTCTTTTTATCCGATCGACTTGCACACCAAGGACGGAGTTGTACCCAAACATTTGAAGCGGGGAGTTGTTCCGACCATCCCGCGAGGTTCGCTGATCCCGAAAGGGTCGAGGAATCTGATGGTTGCCGGTCGTTGCCTGTCCAGTGATCGCTATGCCAATTCCGCGGCCCGTGTCCAGGCATCCTGCATGGGAATGGGCCAGGCTGCGGCCTGTACCGCAGTGCTCGCTGCCAAAACTTCGACCACACCGAAAGACGTTCCAATATCTGAGATCCACTCGCTTCTACGCGAGCATGGGGCGATCGTACCTGCTTAATCCTTTTTGAAGCCTATTTACCTTTTATGAAACTCGCACACCTTCTTACTTTATTAGTATTTTTTGGCTCATTGGCCAAGGCCTCGTCAAAGCCGAACGTACTGTTTCTGGCCATCGACGATCTCAATGACTGGATCGGTTGCCTGGGCGGGCATCCTCAAGTCAAGACCCCTAACCTGGACAAACTGGCGGCTCGCGGAACTTTGTTTACAAATGCCCATTGCCAGGCTCCCGTCTGCAACCCGTCCCGTACCTCCGTCATGCTCGGGTTGCGGCCATCCACCACGGGGATCTACTCCCTTCAACCTTCCTTCAAAACGGTTCCCAAATACGCCAACCACGTGACGATCCCCAAGGCTTTCAATCTGAACGGCTACGCCACTTCGACCTTGGGGAAGATCTATCACGGCTCCTTTTTGCCAAAGGGCGAGTTCGACAAGACGGGAAGCCGGGCGAAATTGCCTAATCGATTCCCAAAGAAAAAGTTCGTGGACACTCCCCAGAACCACAGACTGGTGGACTGGGGGATCTGGCCACCCAAGGATTCGGACCAATTGGATTATCACACGGCGGAATGGGCAGTCGGAGAACTCTCGAAAAAGCCCAAGGATCCGTTCTTCATGGCGGTTGGGTTCTTTCGTCCGCACGTTCCCCTTTACGCTTCGCAAAAATGGTTTGACCTGTACCCCGAGGAGTCGTTGGTCCTTCCTCACATCCGGCGGGACGATCGTCAGGACACCCCACGCTTTTCGTGGTATATCCATTGGAAACTTCCCGAACCCCGCCTCAAGTTTTTGGACCAAAACAAGCAGTTGAAGAACAAGGTTCGCTCCTATCTCGCTTCCGTCAGTTTCGTGGATGCTCAGGTTGGCCGGGTATTGGACGCCTTGGAAGCAAGTGGCCTCGAGGATAATACGATTGTCGCCTGTTGGTCGGACCATGGCTACCACTTAGGCGAAAAGGAGATTACAGGAAAGAATACCCTATGGGATCCATCCACCCGCGTACCTATGATGTTTGCCGGACCCGGTATAGCCAAGGGCGCCCGTTGCGGGCGTCCTGCGGAATTGCTCGACCTCTATCCTACTCTTGCCGAGCTCTGCCAATTGAAGTCCGTACCTAAAGAAATCGAAGGTCTAAGCCTCGTACCCCAACTCAAGGATGCCAAGGCTCCCCGTACTCGCCCCGCCATCACTTCGCATGGCCCGGGAAACGATTCGGTACGCACCGAAACCCATCGGTACATACGGTACGCCGATGGTTCGGAAGAGCTTTACGATATGAGAAAAGACCCTCACGAATTCAAAAATCTGTCTGCCGATCCGAAGACCAAAAAGCTCAGGAAAAAGCTCGCTTCCTACTTTCCCAAGAGCCCGGCGAAGCCAGTGAAGGGAAGCCGTTCGCGCCTGATCGAAAGAAAAGAGGATGGTTCCGTTTACTGGGAAAACACCTTGATCAAGAAAGACGCCAAGATTCCCGAATACGAATAAGAAACGGGGTAGAGCTTGCGTGCGTGCCAACCTTTTTTTGGAATGGATGAATGAAGGAAGAACATAAATTAGTCAGGGAAAGGGTGGGGGAGGAAGAATGGGCTCTGCGCGTCGAGTTGGCGGCCGCATATCGTGTTTTCGCTATGTTCGGATGGACACACCTTATTCATACTCACATAACCGTTAAAGTGCCTGGGAAGAAGGAATGTTTCCTTATCAATCCTTTCGGTCTTCTTTGGGAGGAGATAACGGCAAGTTCCCTAGTCAAGGTGGATGCGGAAGGAGGTATCGTCGATCATGGATCGACCGAAAGCTCAATCAATCCTGCGGGATTCAAGATTCATTCGGCCATTCACGTTTCCGAAAGAGCTGCGAACTGGGTGATGCACATTCACGTGCCCGAAGTGAATGCAGTGGCCAACCTCAAGGGGGGGCTGGTGCGAGGTCTCTCCGTTTACTCGATGGACATCGGGGGGGGTTCCTACCACGACTTCGAGCACGCCACCTCTTCCTCCAGTGACGTCTGCGGGCGTATGATTCGGGATTTGGGGTCCGTCAACAAAGTCCTTCTCCTTCCCAACCACGGAGCCATCACGATCGGTGACAGTATTCATGAAGCGTTCTACCTGACCTACCAACTGGTTGAGGCCTGCAAGGTCCAGATCATGACTCAGTCCTGCGCCAATTCAGACTTGGA
>JABHOU010000523.1 GCA_018695085.1 Opitutia bacterium
CTTTCTGAATTCCTGAAGCACTTGAACGGGTTCGGGAAAGGTAGCGAGAGCATGGTTGATTGCATTTCCCCACTCCTCGCTCGAAGCATCGCTCCCGACTACCACGCTACGTGACCCCCAAGCCGTCTCGTGAAAACCGCTAGCTTTGACGACGAGTTCGCGTTCCTTCTTTGATGCCTTTGCCAAGTCGCCCCACGAGCTCATTGGGGCACCACCAATGGCGGGGCCCGCCAGCACGGCACCCGGCGGCAGGTCCGCGGGGTCGAGAATCCAGGTCGGTGGTATGATCTTCCGTAAGAGTTTTAAGTCGGGCTTGGACAGATTTTCCCGCCAATAACCTTCTAGGCGATGATGCCAAAAGAGCCCGAGGGATAACTTCTCTTCCTGAAAGGTACGCATGGGTGGGCTGACTTTAACTAGACCTTGATCAACTGCAGAACAGATCTCCCGCATCACGGTAACTTCTTCGTGATCGAACAATTCCCAGAATCGATATATGACGTCTTGCTTCTCGCCATCGAAAAACACCCCTTCGGGTCGGGGTTTCAGTTGTTCCGGTCGGCCAACTTTCACCTTGTGTCCAAGTTCGCACAGGACTTCGGCCAACCACTCCATTTCAGGGCGATAATCGGCTGATTCCTCGCTAACCGTCAACAGGACCGAAGGATTGTCCGTATCGGGACACAACGAAGCGAGGCTTTCCATAAAAGATTCCGGTATGTCGTGAGAATCTTCACCAAGGTAAAGCTTTTCCAAAAAGGCAGTCAGCCCTATGCCTCCTGGAACAGAGTCCATTTCCGTGAGAGCAAAACCATCGGGAGTAACGATCAGATCCGGACGTAGAACGGGCGGAACAGAACCCTTTACGGCTTTTGCTGCACCATGATCGACAAGCCATTCGGGCTTACCTGCATCTAGGTATTCCGCTACCCATGGAGTCGTCAGGCTTCCATTACGCAAGATTCGCGAACCGGACCTTGATTTCAGATATAGGCGTTCGAGTGCTTGGTGAAAAGCCAGACAGGCTTGGCCGATCGAATGCAGTTCCGCCACCGTATCTTCCGGTAAGGGCCAAGGTTTCGGGGAAAGTCGCCAACTCTTCTCGGCAAAGAGAGGTCTGTCCAATGCCGATCTAAGGACAGGCAGGCTGAGAGGTAATGCGGCCAATGTCGAAAGTCTCGTTAATTCAAAATCTAGATCGAAAGGTTCAATCGTCTACCTGAATATCCTTGTTGCGCTGCCTGGGACATCCGGCTCGCAACCAGCCGTTGACAAAAGGATCGAGCTCGCCGTCCATAACGGCTTGTACGCCCGAAGTCTCTACACCAGTACGCAAATCCTTGACCATCTGGTAGGGCTGAAAGACATAACTGCGGATTTGGTTCCCCCACCCCATTTCACCTTTTTCTCCATAAAACTTTTCCATTTCCGCACGCTTCTCGTCTTGTTGCTTTTCGTAAAGGCGTGACTTCAGAACTCGCATCGCGGTTTGCCTGTTTTTCAATTGCGAACGTTCGTTTTGGCACTGAACAGCAATATTCGTAGGGAGGTGAGTGAGACGGACCGCTGAGTCCGTTTTGTTTACGTGCTGCCCGCCCTTTCCGCTGGACCGATAGGTATCGACTCGAAGATCGTCATCGGGAATGTCCATCTCCACGTCGTCGTCCTCGACCTCGGCGATAACGTCGACCGAACAGAAGGAAGTGTGCCTACGCTTGTTGGAATCGAAGGGACTTATGCGAACCAAGCGGTGCACACCGCGCTCCGCCTTGGCATACCCATATGCGTTCAAGCCCTCTATGCGAATAGAGCATCGGCTGATTCCAGCCTCTTCTCCGGGTTGAAGGTCCTGCAATTCAACGCTGAAACCTCTTCGCTCGGCCCAGCGGACATACATCCTCATAAGCATGTCGGCCCAGTCGCAAGACTCCGTGCCACCCGCTCCGGCATGAATGCTCAGCAAAGCGGGTCGAGCATCGAATGGTTCGTTCAGGAAGCTGGCGACTTCCAAATCGTCGACTTGGGACAAGGCGGCTTCAAGAGTCTCGACGAACTCTTTGCTCATCTCCTCGTCGCCTTCATCTTCCTCGCACAATTCGCACAAGGCTTCGACGTCTTCGACTTGCACTCGAAATTCTTCCACCTTGGAAACAGTCTGCTTCAGGCGGTTGTTTTCGGAACCGACTTTTCTCGCGGTGTCTTGATCATCCCAGAAAGATGGCGACGACATAGCTTCCTCGAGCTCCGCGATCTTCTTTTTCTTTTCGTCGCACTCCAAGAACTTCCACAAGTGATCCGTTCTTTTGATCAATCCCTGCAACCTTGTCTTGTCTTCCGGTAAAATCATTCAATTCCTAATGTTAGATTTCAAAAGCGTACCCCTCGGGCAATTCTTCGTGCAGACCGCACTCGCGTTTATGTCCGGCGTTGCGGGTGTCC
>JABHOU010000011.1 GCA_018695085.1 Opitutia bacterium
AAGGTTTGGGTGACTTCTTCCCCTTTCTTGTTGGGATCCCCTCGATCGAGAAAGTGTACCTTCTTGTAGAAATGAGGATAACCTCGTCCGTCGGCATGGTGCTTCATCGGCTTGAAACCCTCGCTAGAGACCATCATCTTCACCTTCTTGGCTTGTGGCTTCCGTCCATCATAGGCGGCGATCTTGGCGCTCAACTCCCTCCATTTCGGATCGATGCCACGATAGGCATCCCGCAAAGAGGCCCTTTGCTTGTCGTCGAGTCCCTCCACGCCACCCGGTTGGCTGATTGCCTTCATCAGGGCAGCCATGATTTGGCTTTGGCTTTCCGCCTTGAGTGGTGGGGCCAGTTGCGAGGAGACCGAGAAGCGCGGCCGACCTATGACATGGCTCGTATTAACAAAATAATCCATTTCGAAGGTGAATTCGGAGCCGCCTTCGTTTTCAACCGGTTCGGCGAACTCGAAGACGCAAACATGGTCCTTGCCGATTTGGCCGTCCACCGCCCAGCCTGTTTTGCGCTTATCGCCATCGATGGATGAAGCGATGGAAAGGCTAGTCGTGTTCTGCTGGTGATCAGCCCGCGGGTTGACCAGTTTGACGGCTTTCCCTTTTCCCTTTGCACCGGCTTTCTTGGCGAACACACGGATATCGCTGAGGGCAATGTTGCCGTTACCGGCTCTGCCCGGTCCGTTGCCCTTCATCGACTTGTGCGTGAGCGCCTCGATGCGCAGGGCAGTCACCTTGGGCAGCGCCACTTTGGCCGTGACGACCCAGCGATCGTCATTGGGGTTCTTGCCGGAAAGGAGGAAGGAGCCGTCGCCTTGGGCGGTGAAGGTTGCCCCGTCGAGCGACTTGGGTTCGGCGGCGTCCAAAGTCGCCCAAACAGAGGCACTGGTCGTTTTGACGTCGGGGTCGTTCAACCAGTTGTCGAAGCGCTTGGGCAATTCCTCCCGTTCGAATTTTTCACGGGCGGCCAGCAGTGGTTTTCTTTCGTTTTCCCACTTCACCAAACCTTCACGGTATTGCTGCGTGTCCACGGGGGCATCGATCTCGCTGCGTATGGTGAGCCCAAAGCTGGAGGTCAGGCGGTAATAATCCTTGGTGGCAATTGGGTCGAACTTGTGATCGTGGCAACGAGCGCAACCTATGGTCAGTGCGAGAAAGGCCATGCCCGTGGTATTGGCCATATCGTCCAGCTCATCGTAGCGGGCGGACTCGAATTCCTTTTCCGTGAGCTGGGTGGGGAACACCCCGGCTCCCAGAAAACCCGTGGCGCTGAGAGCAAGTGGGTCATTTGGGGCAATTTCGTCGCCAGCGACCTGCCAGCGAACAAATTGGTCATACGGCATGTCTTGGTTGAACGCCTTGATCACGAAATCCCTGAAGTGATAGGCGTGCGGTCGGTCATAGTCCTGCTCGAATCCGTGGCTTTCCGCAAAACGCGCCACGTCCAACCAGTGGCGGGCCCAGCGCTCCCCAAAATGCGGGGAGGCGAGAAGCTCATCCATGACCTGTTCGTATGACTTGTCTTTGCCTTCAACCACGCCGGGCAGACCGACGAGGTCGTAGTGCAACCTGCGTTTTAATGCGCTGGCATCCGCTTCTTCGTTGGGAGAAAGGCCCTTGGTCTCGAGTTTGGCCAAGATGAAACGGTCGATGTCATTCCGTGCCCATTTAGCGTCCTTGACTTGCGGCGGCTTGGGATCGGTCAGTTCGCGCCACGCCCAATGCTTGCTGCGCTGCTGGTCCCAATCGATGGGCTCGTCTTTCGCCGATGTTGCTCCAAGGAAGGAAAAGGCGACGGCAAGAAGAAAAAAGTGTTTCAGCACATGCATGTCAAATGCCCACAGATTAGCTTTTAGTTCCTTGCGATGGCAACCCTAGCCTAAAACAAAGTCATTTTTTCTTCTGTGACTTGGTTGCGTCCTCGATGAATTCGTTCTGCTTGGCCAGCCACAGTTTCTCTAGTTCCTTCACCTTGTTGGAATGCTTCGCGGAGAGGTCATTTGTCTCGGTCCGGTCCTTGCTCAGGTCGAATAGTTCCCAGACGCCGTCGTTGGTAGCGACCAATTTCCAGTCCTGCACGCGGATAGCACGGTTTCCGTCGTGTGACCACCACAGGTAATCGCGATCAATGGAGCGGTCCTCGACGAATGCGGGCACCAAGCTTTTGCCGGGTGGAGGCGGAGTTGCCTTGCCTTCGGCAGCCTTCACCT
>JABHOU010000353.1 GCA_018695085.1 Opitutia bacterium
TCGACTACCCGGCCCTAGTTCGAATGATTTCCGTAACCACAACCTTTGACGTTGGGTGAAAAGATTATGAACAAGGGTATACTGGTAGACGTGTCAGAGGAACTGGGAGGGTATTTTCTATACACGAATCAGGTCGTTGGATAAATTGATTAAAAACTATAAGCAATGGAGTCACATTATGAATAAATTGATTTATTTTTCGGCGTTCATCCTTTTCAGTCAGTTCTGCGTATCGAATAGTTGGGCCAGTGGAGCAGGCTTTAAGATGTTCGGCGACAATATCGAGAGATCAGAAGAGAATGGAGCCTATACGGCAAATATTACTGTTGGTCAGTCGTTTGAGATAATAGCTAAAGGCTGGGCTTATCCAAGATCGCGTGACCCGGAAGCCGCCAAAGGCAGTCCAATGAAAGCCGAGGCTGGAACATGGATGTTTGACGATAAAATGTTGAAGCTCTTAAAGACTCAGTCAGATGAGACCCAGTACAAAGTCAGCTTGAAAGCAACAAAAGCCGGCCAATATAGGATTCGATTCGTTGGAGTAGTATTAGGTTATAATAAGGCCTGTGAAATCCTGGTCAATATTTCAAGATCAAAGGAAGAATGAGGGGCAGGTCTCAAAATACCAAGTAAGGTGCACCCACCATATTTCTGCGTTATTGCTAAATCCCTAAAGTTCAGTCCGAGTTGGCCAAGTGATTGCCGGTGGCAAAGGACGAACCACCCAAATAGAGAATACAAGTATGAAGAAATCAGTGTTTTTAGTTCTATCCGCTCTCGTAGCTTCCCTGCTGGGGAGTTCCGCCTTTGGGGCGGAGAAGAATCGCAAGCCCAACGTCGTATTCTTTTTGGTCGATGACCTGGGGCAGCGGGACGTTGGTTGCTATGGCAGTCAGTTTCATGAAACTCCTGCGATCGACCAGTTGGCCAAGGAAGGCATCCTATTCGACAATGCCTACTCGACCTGTCACGTATGTTCGCCGAGCCGGGCCAGTATCCTGACGGGCAAGTACCCGGCCCGTACCAATTTGACGGAGTGGCTGGGAGGACGTCCCGAGCGCGACTACGAGCCACTGCATCACGGGGAAAAGCTGACCGCTTTGCCGGACGAGGAGGTGACCCTGGCCGAAACTCTCAAGCGCCATGGCTACGCCACCGCGAACTATGGTAAGGCGCACCTGAGGGTGGACCCCAAGGCCTATGGTTTCGACGAGGAGATCACGGGGTGGGTGCGCTCCTATCACTATCCTTTCGGTGGTGCCTACAATGAGAAGCTGCCGGCGCAAAAAGGCGACTACTACACCGACAAGCTGACCGATGCGGCGTTGGATTTCATTGAGCGCAACCAAGACCGGCCTTTCTTCGTACACCTGGAGCATTTTGCGGTGCACGACCCGATCCAGGGGCGCCCGGATTTGGTGGAGAAATATCGCAAAAAGCTCGCGGCGATGCCAAAACGGGACGGACCGGACTTCATTCTTGAATCCAATCCGGACGGGCCTCCGCTCACGGAGGAAGAAATCAAGGCGCTGGCGGAGAATGACCAACTGCAGGCGCATCAGGACGCGCGCGTCTGGTGGGTGAAACAAAAGCAGGACAACGTGGAGTTTGCCGGCATGCTCGAGGCCACCGACGAAAGCCTCGGCCGCATTCGAGCGAAGTTGAAGGAACTCGGACTGGACAAGAACACCATCGTCATTTTTACGGCGGACAACGGGGGCATGTCCGCATCGAATCAGTACCGGGGAATCAATCATCCAAGGAACTCTCTCGATAGCCGCTTTGCTTCTTCCAATCTCCCCCTGCGCGGGGCGAAAGGCTGGAACTACGAGGGTGGGGTACGGGTACCTTTGATCGTTCATTGGCCGGGGCGGACCAAGCCGAACTCCACCTCCCATGCCTTGGTCACGGGAACCGATTACTACCCGACGTTGCTCGAAATGACGGGCTTGCCCTCCTTGCCCGAGCAGCACGTCGACGGAGTCAGCTTCCTGCCCGCCCTTCGGGGCAAGACCCATGACCGGGGTGCCATCTACTGGCACTTCCCCCATTACAGTAACCACGGTTACCAAAGCCCCGGCGGTGCGATACGTTTGGGGAAGTACAAGTTGCTCGAATACTACGAAAACGGGAGCGTGCAGCTCTTCGATCTGGAAAAGGACATTGGCGAGCAGAACGATCTCTCCGAGTCCAAACCCGATATCACTGCGAAGCTCTTGAAGATGTTTCATGATTGGCGTGATGAAGTGGATGCCAAAATGCCTTATCCAAAAACCGCGACTTCGAAACCGGCCAAGGGGGCACGGGTTCTCAATGCCAAGCCCAGCAACGCCCCCAGGGCAGGATCGAGCTTAGCTGCCGATGTCGCGACTTTCGCTCCCGGTTGGAAGGTTCGCGACTGGGGCGGTCCGGCCATGAAGCCCGGGTTGCGTACGGAATGGGATGGACGCAAGAAGGTGCTTCTTACCCATCCGCTCAGCAAAACCGTTCCCTGCGTCCTGTCCCGGAAGTTCGAGGTGCCCGCGGGGAAGAAAACCATCCTGGAGCTGGAGGTAACCAATCACCCGAA
>JABHOU010000010.1 GCA_018695085.1 Opitutia bacterium
CTCGTGGCGAGCGAGAAATTCCCTGCAAATGCCGGCGGAACGATCTCGAAGATGCTTCATGTGCTCGCCAAGCGTGCGCGAACCATGTTCCTCGGCGAGTTCGGATAGACGATCGCACCCGAAGCGAACGGAGGCGACTTGCGCCAAGAGATCAGCGAGGTTTTCCTCGGGTCGCCGCGACGGCCATGGACCTTCGTGAAAAAGACGGGCTACCTCGTCGATGCAGGATTCTCCGTTCCTGAACAAGTAGGTGGGAGGAATGACCACCCCTTCCTCAGCCAAGTTTCGGGCCTCGGGCGGCATCGATCCCGGACGGATTCCCCCAATCTCGGCATGGTGGGCTCGGTTCGCGACGTAAGCGAAGAGATTACCCGACCTATCGTGAACCGCTGAGATGACCGTGACGTCGGGAAGGTGCGATCCGCCAAAGCCCGGATGGTTGGAAACGACGATGTCGCCGGGGTTGAGCGATAGGGTTGTCGCGATCTCTCGGACGCAAAGTCCGAGGGCACCGAGATGAACGGGCACGTGAGGAGCATTGGCCGTGAGGAGGCCATCGGCGTCAAGCAAGGCGCAGGAGAAGTCGAGGCGTTCCTTGACATTGGTAGAAAGGGCGGTGCGCTCAAGGCGGGCACCCATTTCCTCGACAAGCGTAAGGAAACGATTGGAAAACAGTTCGCGGGCGGCAAAACCACGGAAGCCAGTGGCATCCGATTCAGCAGCTTCGCCCATGGAAATCTTTTCGAGCAGAAGGCTGCCGCGATCCCCTACCCGTCCCCGCCAACTCGATTCAAGAAAAAGGGTGCCGAAAGAATCGGGAACGAGAATAGGCCCATCGAGGACTTCCCCCGGTATCAGGGTATCGCGAAGATGGAGAGACGAACTCGAAGAACTGTTCTCAACTCCTGGCGCATCCGAAGCCGAATCAAAAAAGCTTTCAATTGGATCTGGTTCAACCTCAACGGAAGCAATGACGCGCAAGGACACGATTTCGATCAAGCCGTCTTTCGGAAGGTAACCGAACACGTCCCGATACCTGTCTTCAAAAAGAGAATGCAAATCGGCGAGATCCAAGTAATCGATCTCAAGTGAAGCGTCCTGCCCCAAGAAACGGAGAAAGGCAGTCTTTCGACGAACCGCTCCACCTTCACTTTCTCGAAGCAGGGCATCCAGAGCTTCGGCGGACAGTTTTTCCTCGATCGGCGCCAAGTCAATGTCGGCGAGAGGTCGCATAACCTGTCGTTCGGCAAAGCGCTCTAGAGACGCTTTCGACAAACCATAGGCACTTAGCAAACCCGCGTCCGCAGGTGACAAAACTCGAGAGATGCCCAGCTTTTCAGCCACCCCACAGGCATGCTGACCACCAGCTCCACCAAAGGCGACGAGGGCGTAATCCGCAGGATCGTAACCTTCGCTCACCGAGACCTTGCGAATGGCGCCCGCCATGGCATCGTTCGCCACATCCAGAAAACCTAGGAGAGTTTCCTCGCGAGAACGAGAAGACCCTTGGAGCATTTCCTCTAGGCGTAGTTCGGACTCCTTTGGGAAAACGGGACTGGCAAAATGCTCGGGTGACAAACGCCCCAGCAACAGGTTTACGTCCGTAAGACAAAGAGGCCCCCCAAAACCATAACAAGCCGGTCCCGGACGAGCTCCCGCGCTCTCGGGACCGACGCAAAGCAAATCGCCTTCCAGACGGCAAATGGAACCGCCTCCCGCAGCCACCGTCTCGATCTTAAGGGCGGGAGCAGATATCGATGCCGAGCCGACCTCGTGACGATCACGGTAATCGAAATCCCCATCGAAGCGAGATACGTCTGCGGAAGTGCCACCCATATCGAGGGCAACGATTTTCGAGAGTCCCGCGCGTTGGGCAACCGCCACGGCCGCGACCACACCGCCTGCGGGTCCGCTCAAGAGACTGTCGACGGACCTGTAATCATTTCTGCCCACTAGACCACCCGCACTTGTCATCACTCGCAGAATTCCACGATCAAGGCCGCGAGAGACGTCATCGAGGTATTGGTTTAGAATGGGAGTAAGATAAGCCTCGACCACGGTAGACTCCGCCCTCGGCAACCATTTTGCAAAAGGGTGAAGAGCCGCCGACTCGACAACTGTCGAAAATCCTTCGGAACGCAAGAACTCAGCCAGATTTTCCTCATGCGAAGAATTGGCATGGGAATGCAACAAGGATACCGCAGCCACCTTGCTAGATTCGGCTGGCAGAGTTCGTAGTTGTTCGCGTACGCCATCGAAGTCAATTGGGGCGAGCACAGCTCCGTTTCGATCGAGACGCTCGGAAACCTCTATAACTTCGCCGTGCAACGGTTTACGCGTCCTTGGGCAAAGGTCGAATAGGCCAAGACGTCTCTGGTCTCCGATTCGGAGGATGTCGCGAAAGCCGCGAGTAACTAAGAACACCGGAGGAACTCCTTTGCCTTCGAGTAAGGCATTGGTGCAACGAGTAGTGGCAAGACGCAAGGAAAGGTTAACGGAAGAGATATCGAGGCCCTCGTTCGCCAGAACCAAATTGGTTGCTAGCACGGGAGCCTCCAGATGAGAATCCAGTTCAAGCGGTTCGCCGACCTCAGGAACGAAAGGCAGTGGCTCGGACAAGGTTAACCGACGAGTATTCGCTTCGTAACCGGCAACCTCAGCGAGAACTTCGGCATGGCTAGGAAAACGAACGGTGAAACCAACGGGGAAATCATCGGGACACTCCCAAGGAGCGTCGAGAAGAATTTCGAGTGCGCAAACTTGAGCCACGGAGGCAGGCAGACTCCCGCGGGAAAGCGTTTTGTTTCGAACAGCGCGACCATCAGGTGATTCCGCAATACAATCCGTAAAAGTGCCACCAGTGTCGACGTGGATACGCCAAATCCCATCGGATGTAATCGTCATGAAAGTGTTTTCAAGCCGCCGGCGGACCGTGACGCCAGGTTTCCAGAAACTCGAGGTAGTCCTTAGGTAATCCGATTTGGCGGGCGCCGTCGATTACTACGTTTGCATAGGTTGCCGTAGGGGTGCCCGGGGTCTCGTTGGCTGCACGGTAAGCGATGGCGGATACAGGTTCTCTGGAGTCGAGGGGGACCACCTCGCAATCCACCCGTCGATAAAAGCCTCCGGCGACTCCCTCGTAGCGATCGAGGACCGCCCAGTGCTCCTCGGTCAACTCCCAAAGGCAACCAAGTGTCTCGGCGTCGGGGTCTTCTTGGGCGGTAACGTAACCCCGCTGATTGATGAGGTAACGCCAGTCCCGCTTGCGGACGAGACCAAGCATGCGACCGCCGGGGCAACGCACGGCCATTTGGTCGAGGTTCATGTTGGAACCATAGGCGAAATAGGGTAAGTACATGGGCTTTCAATGGTGAGAGCCGAGCCGAGCTTGGCAACGGGAAAAGAAACGGGAAGCGTTTCCGCTTGAACTAGAACCGAAAATCGACATGATTCATCGGCTTGCGTTAGAGACCACCCGATTTCAGGTTGTCTCCTCGGTGACCCTCGGACCGACCCAAACAGGCTGGAACGAGACGCAACGGCGCTCCGGCCTCGGCTGAGGCGCGGTTTTGCAAGGGCAAAACCCTCGTACCGAGAAACCAGATAAATAAATCATGTCCGAATACGTCGACAAACAAAACATAATAGAGGAAAACCGCGTCCATGAAAAGGACACGGGATCCAGCGAGGTGCAAATCGCCTTGCTTTCCAAACGCATCGCTCACCTGACCGAGCACTTGAAGACCCACCGAAAGGATTTCCATTCCCGACGGGGCTTGCTCATGATGGCGGCGAAAAGAAGAAAGCTGCTCGATTACCTGAAACGCAAAAACCTCGAAAGTTACCAAGCCATCGTTAAGAAGTTGAATCTTCGCCGTTAAGGGCAAGAACTCAACGAAACTCCCCCACCCCTTCGCAAACCATCGCCGCAAGGTAATCTTGGTTCATGCATGGGTCGAATACCACGCCAAGAAGGTGCAAGGCATTCGCCTAATCCATTAGCGAAGAAGTACGAGTATTTTCAATACGACAGACAGAAGTAAGACAGAAGCAACAGATAAAACCTAACAAAGAAGAAGTATAAGAAGATGAAACAAAAGCACAACGTAACAGCCGAGAAGCTCGGTATCACAATATCCTCCGGCACTATGGCTGGACTAGCCAGCGGAGCCGTGACGATCAGTCTCGGCGAAACCGTTCTTTTCGTGTCGGCGACGGCCGCCTCGACCCTGCGCCCCGACCAAAGCTGGTTTCCCCTAACGGTCGACTATCGAGAAAAATTCACTTCCGCGGGACGATTCCCAGGCGGCTACTTCAAGCGCGAAGGACGCCCGAGCGAGAAGGAAATTTTGACCTCTCGCCTCTGCGATCGCCCCCTGCGTCCACTTTTCCCGAAGGGTTTCCTGAATGAAGTGCAGGTAATCGGATTCCTTTTGTCCACGGATCAGATAAACGAGGCAGACATTCTGATGGTGAACGGTGCTTCCGCCGCCCTTATGATTTCCGACGTTCCATGGAACGGCCCCGTAGGTTGCATACGCCTCGGGGAAGTGAACGGCGAGTTCGTGGTCAACCCCACCAACGAGCAAATGTTCGACTCGACCTTGGATCTCGTCTACGTCGGCAACGAAAAGGAAATGATGATGATCGAGGGATCGGCCGACCAGATGTCCGAAGATCGCTTCGTCGAGGCCTTGGAATACGCCCACGACGCCATTCAGGACATAATCGCCGCCCAAAGAGAACTCGCCTCGCTTTGTGGGAAGGAAAAGAAGGAATTCGAACTCATCATTGCTCCCGATTCCGTACTCGACATCTGCAGGGAAATTACGGGCGACCGTATGCAGGAAGCCATTTTCGCCGACTCCAAACAGGAGCGCGAAGCAGCAGTTAGCGGCATCAAGGAAGAAGCTCGAGCGGCTTGCGAGGAACGTCTCGGCGAAGATTACGACAAGAACCATGTGAGCATGGCCTTCGAAATCATTCAGGAAGAAGTCTACCGCGACAATATTTTGGAACGAGGCAAGCGAGCCGATGGGCGAGCCCCAGGCGACCTTCGCGAAGTGACATGTGAAACGGGCATTGTACCCCGTGTGCACGGGTCGGCCCTTTTCACGCGAGGCGAAACACAGGCTCTCGTCCTCACCACGCTCGGCACCAGTCGAGACGTCCAAGACTTAGACGGTCTCACTGGCGGAGCGGCCTCCAAGTCGTTCCTCCTTCACTATAACTTTCCTCCGTTTTCCGTTGGTGAAGCAGGACGCTTCGGCTTTACCAGCCGCCGGGAGATCGGTCACGGTGCTCTCGCCGAACGCTCGGTGCTTCCGGTATTGCCTCTAGAGGACGAATTCCCCTATGCTATCCGACTGGTTTCTGAAGTTATGGCTTCCAACGGCTCGACCTCCATGGCCAGCGTATGCGGAGGTTCCCTTGCCTTGATGGATGCGGGGGTTCCCATAACCGAACACGTTGCAGGCATCTCAACGGGACTCGTATCCCAAAGCGACGATGACGGCAACATCTCCAAGTACGTCATCCTCACTGACATCATTGGTGCCGAGGACCATTTCGGCGACATGGACTTCAAGGTATGCGGGACACGCAAAGGCGTAACCGGCTTCCAGTTGGATCTCAAAATCCACGGTTTGCCCTTCTCGATCGCGAAAGAAGCGGTCGCTCAGGTGACCAAGGCCAGACACGAAATTCTCGATGTCATGGACGCCGCGCAACCCACTCACCGCAGTGACTTGCGCGAGCACGCCCCGCAAATCGAAGTAATTGAGATTGATCCGGAGAAGATCGGAGCCCTCATCGGTCCCGGCGGCAAGAACATCCGTCGCATCACGGAAGTAACCGGCGCCAACATCGACATCGACGACGACAACAGCGGCAAGGTTCGCGTTTACGCCAAAGATCGCGATGCGATGGAACGAGCAAAACAAGAGATCGACGTCGTCACCGGCGAAATCGAAGCGGGCAAGATTTATCGTGGCATCGTTCGTGGCGTAAAGGACTTCGGTGCCTTCGTCGAATGCTTGCCCGGTAAAGAAGGACTCGTTCACATTTCCGAACTGGCCGACTTCCGAGTCAACAGAACCGAAGACATCTGCAAACTGGGTGATGAAATTATAGTAAAGTGCATCGGCATCGACGAACGCGGTCGCGTAAAGCTAAGCCGCCGGGCCGCAATGGAGGAACAGGAAAAGCAATCGGCAGAGAAGGAAGAGGAAGCAACTCCCGCGACCGAGTCCGCGGATAATGCTGAATCCGCAGACGCCCCTGAGGAAACCGCGGAACAGTCCGGCGACGATGCCGCAACCGAGGAAACCTCCGGCGATGCTGGTGCCGAAGAAGCGACCGACGAATCCGGCAATGATTCAACCGAGGGTTCCGAAGAGGACACAAACAAGGAATCCTAAGCAGTCTCAGAAGCAAGCCCCGACACCCTTTCTTCTTTAAGAAAAAGGAACAAATCGAGGCTTCGGCTATCCTGTTGCGTAATTTGTAGAACTTTTCCGGATGAGCGACTTCGCGAAATGTAGCGAGGTCGCTCGCCGGTAGAACCAGCTGTACGGCAAATGAGCGAGCAACCACTTGCACTCATCTCCAATGACGATGGTTTCGACTCCGTGTTCCTTCGCGAGTTGACGAAAGCAGCAAGTGAACTTTTCGAGGTCGTCGTCTGTGCTCCCGCGGAGGAACAAAGCTGGATCGGACATGCAATAAGTAGAAATCGTCGGCTAGTCCCCGAAACGGTGAAAGGTTTTCCCGGGTCCGCATACAAACTAAACGGCACGCCCGCGGACTGCGTGAACTTCGCTCTCGGGCACCTTATGCCTCGCAAACCCGAAGTGGTCATTTCAGGGATAAACCTCGGCTACAACGTCACGCTTCCGATGGTTCTTTCCTCGGGCACCGTAGGGGCTGCGCTTGAGGGAACCTTGCACGGGATTCGGTCCGTTGCCTCGAGCATGGCTTTGCCCGTAGAAGAGTTTGACGAAATACGCGAAAGCAAGGGTCAAGTCTCCGGTGAGCTTATGGACTCGCTGCGAGAAAGCTCCCGGCGAAGCGCGACACATGCCCTCGCCCTTTGCGAAAAGCCCGCAGAAAGCGAATTGGTCGTCCACAATCTCAATTTCCCCGAAAACACCTCCAGCCAAACGGAACTGGTGAAAGCCTTTCCCGACAACCTGCGGCTAGGCAGCCTTTTCCAACCGATGGAGGATGGCAACGGCTACGGTCTCGTCTACCAAACCGAATGGCTGGACATCACCACTCCCACCGAGGGCTCCGATTTGGCCGCCTTGCGAAATTCTCAGGCGAGCGCCGCACGCTTGAACTTTTCCGGGATCCGGACGCAACATTTACCTTGAGAGAGAGAATAATCTCATTATTTTCTTTTCTTGATCATGCTTCACAAATTTTTTCAGTGGCGCTATCGGAAAACCCGACCCGGGTCCAATCCGATCTACAGGAAAATCGACTCGCGTTCCAAAGATCGGGATTTGATCCACTATTTTCATGATTTTGGCGACGACAACTCAGGCAACGCTCAAAGCTCCCATTGGCTGCTCAAAGGCTTTTCCAAGATCTTCTTTGGCACGGTCATTTTGCTGTTTGCCGCTTGGTTCGCCTACGAAAGTTATCAAGGATTACTTATTTACGATTGAAAGAAAGAGGCATTTGGCTTGCCGTTGGACTAAAAATCTGTTGTTATCTTTCGCTCGCTCTAATTCACAGAATCAGATGAGAAAGACCCACAAAGGCATAGCCAAACGTTTCAAAGTAACCGGAA
>JABHOU010000009.1 GCA_018695085.1 Opitutia bacterium
ACGGGGCGAAATATCAAAGAGACCACTGGCAAGAACACCTGTTTTCTTAGGTTCTATTTTTGAGAAATCGGGCATCTTGCCCCATCCGCCATGATAAAGCTTGTAGGTCAGGTTGGTGATGGGGTTGGCCAAGCGAGAGACTCCCATAACGCCGTTCATCAGCTGAAAATGACCCGGGAAAGTACAGATGTAGGGATAATCACCCTCTTTCTTCGGAGCCTTGAAATAGAGGATCGCTTCCTTTTTCGGCTGAACCATGCCTGAACTGACGAGGATACGAGGATGTCCCTTAGGTTCCCAGTTCTGCTCTACTCCCTTGTCGCCTAGCTTCAAGACGGCGTCTACGACCTCCTTGCCTCCGTCGCCGCCTTTCTTTTTGCCCGGTGTGCAAATAATGAGGTTGTGCGGAAGGTCGTCCGGGTTTTTGAAGATCAGTTTCACCTTGGCGTTCGGCTTAACGCTGAAGCTACGAACGTCGTATTTCATCTGAGCTCGAAAGGTACTGATGACGATCTCCTGATCGACTTTTTCGAAACCCTTTGGAGGTTTCTCGGCGTGAACTTGAGGTCCTATGAAGGAAATCAAAAGGGAAGCACAGAGCAAGGATGATCGTTTCATGAGTAAGGAGAGAGTAATACCGAAGAGAATTCTCGAAACATGCAATAGAGAATAAACATTCGAATCCAGAAATAACTTTCGACCCAAAAGGAAACCGTTCGGTTGAAATTCGCGTTATGTAGGAAATAAGGCTCGCAGAATCCGTTCAACTTTTGCATGTGAGATAGAACATGAAAATCTACCTGCTTTCCAAATGCCTGTTCTTAGGAACGATAATGCTGCCCATTGCTCTTTCTTCCGCCGAGAAGAGACCTAATATATTATTTGTCTTCAGTGACGACCATGCGCCTCACGCAATCGGAGCTTACGATGGTTGGTTGAAGTCAGTAAACCCCACCCCGAACATAGACAAACTCGCCGCTCAGGGAATGCTCTTCGAAAACAGTTTCTGCACGAACTCTATCTGTGGCCCCAGCCGCGCCGTCATCCAAACCGGCAAGCACAGTCACAAGAACGGTTTCATGAATAACGGAAACACTTTCGACTGGAACCAGCAGACCTTTCCAAAGCTTCTTCAGAAAGTCGGCTATCAGACCGCCATTTACGGCAAAAGCCACCTCCGCGGCAACCCCAAGGGTTTCGACGACTGGGCAGTACTTCCGGGCCAAGGCCTTTACTACAACCCCGACATGATTTTTCCAGACGGCAAACGACGTATCGACGGTTATTGCACCGACGTCGTGACCGATCTGGCCGTCGATTGGCTCAAGAGCAAACGCAAGGGCGACAAACCCTTCATGCTGATGGTTCAGCACAAGGCGCCTCACCGGAATTGGATGCCGGCACTACGTCATCTCGATCTTTACGCAGACCAAGATTTGCCAGAGCCCCCCACCCTTTTCGACAAATGGAAAGACAACGCCCCTCCTGCTCGTAACCAAGAGTTGGAGATCGATCGTCACATGGACCTTAATTACGACCTTTTTGTCGACCTCACTCCAGAATACAACCAACCCGCGTCCCAAAAGCGACAAGACCGCTCTGCCTGGCATAACATGAAGCGTATGACAGAGGAGCAACTCAAGGCATGGCGAGCAGCCTATGGACCTAGAGACGCCGCCTTCCACAAGGCGGAACTGAAAGGAAAGGATCTTGTACGCTGGAAATTTCAACGATATGCCAAGAACTACCTTCGATGCGTAAAGGGGGTGGACGAAAGCCTAGGTCGCCTTCAGAAAACGCTAAAGGAACTGAAGTTGGACGACAACACCGTTGTCATTTACTGCTCGGACCAAGGTTTCTACATCGGAGACCACGGTTGGTATGACAAACGATGGATGTATGATGAATCTCTTAAGATGCCCTTCGTAATTAAGTGGCCAGGCGTTACTAAATCAGGTTCACGCGACAAGCACCTTGTGCAGAACCTCGATTACGCTGAGACGTTCCTGGAAATGGCTGGAGCCCCCATTCCGGAAGACATGCAAGGCAAGTCACTTGTCCCGTTATTGAAGGGAGAATCGCCCAAAGACTGGCGCAAGGGCATTTACTATCATTACTATGAGTACCCAAGCGTTCATATGGTACCCAGACATTACGGCATCCGTACTTCTCGCTTCAAGCTCATGAAATTCTACCAATTCGACGAGTGGGAATTCTACGACTTAAAGAAAGACCCCGACGAACTGACAAACCTTTACGGCGACAAGGCCCAGGAAAAAAACATCAAGAGAACCATGACCCGACTCGAAAAACTTCGAAAGCACTACGCCGACGACTCAGACGTAAAGGTCATGCCCAAAGAGTGGCAAAACAAGGTTCGCCCCCCGAATGGTTGAGCTAAACCGGCCTTCCTGTCTTTCCCGCAATCCACCCAATTTTCGTCTCAAGTTAGCGCCAATGGCCGTGACGTGGTTGACGTCCTCTAACTAAATGTTTCCCTACACTGTCTTTTTCATTTCAGAACTTAATCACCCAACACAAATATATCATGTCAGAATTCGAAGAATATGCAGTAGTATCAGTCGGCGAGGAAGTACCCGACTTCACCATGGAAACATATGAAGCTTCCTCGGGGAAGTTCGGTTCCGTTTCTCTTGCCAGTCTCAAGGCCAAGGGAAAGAAGAAAGGGAAATGGACGATACTGGTCTTTTATCCAGCCGACTTCACCTTCGTCTGCCCAACTGAACTCGCCGACTTGGCCGATCAGCAAAAAGCTCTCGAAAAACTCGGAGCGAAAGTTATTTCCGTATCTACGGACACCAAGTTTTCGCACCTAGCATGGCACCGCGAGGAAAGGCTCCTCGAAGGCGTCAAGTACACCATGGCCGCCGACCCTACGGGGGAAGTGTCCAATCTCTTCGGCGTTTACGACGAGAACACCGGACTTGCTCTTCGCGGAACTTTCATAATCAGCCCGGACGGCAAGCTCGTTTCCTCTCAGGTCAACTTCTACAATTTGGGACGAAATATGGACGAACTCGTTCGTATCATGGAAGCCAATGCCCATTGTGAAAAGCGACCGAACGATGCATGTCCCGCCAAATGGAGCAAGGGAGACAAGGCTCTTACCCCCAACGAAAAAATGGTCGGCAACGTCTACGAAGCAATCAACGGTTAAGTAGAGAATTCGCTTTCATTTTATTTTTATCAGGCGGCGATCGTTTTGATCGCCGCCTTTTTTATGGTCTAAATCGACCATTCGAAATAGAAGCTTATAAATTGCATATCTCGGCGTTTTTCTCAATTATGGATTTAGAATGTTACCTGGAATCAAGCAATTCGATCTGACTGGAAAAGTCGCCCTAATTACAGGAGGGTCTAAAGGTTTGGGCCAAGCTATGGCCGCAGGACTCGCGTCAGCAGGGGCCGACCTCTTTTTGGCCAGCCGCAACCTCGAGGAGGTTAGCTCGAGCGCTGAAAAGATCGCCGCGGATCATAAGGTCAAAGCCATCGGTTTCCAAGCAGACGTAACAAAGGAAGACGAAGTTGAAGGAATGGTCGCCCGGGCTCTCGAACAATTCGGCCGCATAGACGTACTGGTAAGCAATGCGGGCGTTAACGTACGCGGCCCCATCGACGAATTGTCCTTTGAAGACTTCAAGCACGTGCAGGACGTAAACGTAAATGGCGTCTGGTTGTGCTCGCGCGCCGTGCTTCCCCACATGAAGGAAAGAGGCACTGGTCGCATCATCAACCTATGCAGCACTCTCGGCCTGGTAGGGCTCGCCAACCGCACTCCTTATACCAGTAGTAAGGGAGCAGTCGCCCAAATGACGAGAGCGCTTGCGCTCGAAGTGGCCAAGCAAGGCATAACCGTGAATGCCATCTGCCCGGGTCCCTTCTTAACTCCGATGAACGAGCCGATTGCCGATACCGAGGAAGGCAAGAAATTCATCGTGGGCGCTACGGCTTTGGAACGATGGGGAGAAATGCAAGAGATCCAAGGCGCCGCAATATTTTTAGCATCGCCTGCCTCTAGTTACGTCACGGGAAGTATGCTGGTGGTCGATGGGGGTTGGACCGCACATTAAATTCCATCCATGTGGGAAATGAGGATCGGTACCACTAAAACATCACAGTAATCAACAAGCTGATAAGGAAGTTACTGGATACCGTATTGCTCGTGGCGAGATAAACGCCACGGATTCCTTGGATACACGCAAGGCGATTCCGGCCGGCAAAACAAATCGGTTGCCGTTTAAGCTAGGCTCACTTCCTTGCCACCGTTCTCGGCCGATTCCACACAGGCCATCATCACTCGTTGCGTCTGCAAAGTAATATCAGGCCAATGCGAATCGGGAGTTCCCCCAAGGGCAAGATCGGAGAAGTTGCGGAAAAGCTTGGTCTCTTGTGAGGTGGGGTGACTATCGCTATACTCGTCTACCGCCACTCGGCTTTCATGACGCTCCATGTTGAAGTCGCACACGGTTTGATCGAAAACCGGCTGAGATACCGTGTAGGCAACGTCGTTGCCGTAATAAGGCAGAACAAAATCATCTATTCGAATGCTTCCCTTGGTTCCGCTGACATGAGCCCATTGCTGATGCTCGGTAAGAAACGAGCAGTAAAAAC
>JABHOU010000054.1 GCA_018695085.1 Opitutia bacterium
AGGGGGGCTGCGGATCGAGTCAGTCGGACAACTTGTCGACGAAGAACTCGACCTGTGATGGGTATTTCAATTCGGTGCCGGGGTATTTCAAATGGGCTTCCAGTTTGAGGGCGTCTGTCTTTTTCTTCAGAGCGATGCCCAGGTTGACGTGGTGAATGAGCCAGCCACGCGCTCTGCCTTTGTCGGCGGGAGGCTTGGCGGTGGGAGGCATACCGTAACTCATGAAGATGGGTGGGTCATCCTCGGAAACGAGGAGCAAGGCGGAATGGCGGGCCGCTTTTTTATTCGCTTGTTCCAAAGTTTTGGCTCCCCATGTGGCCATGCGCACTTTTTCCGGGTCAACCAGATGACCAAGCGGTCGGACAAAACCTTCAGCCTCAATTTTCGGGCCCATGAGATCAGTAATCATCTCTTTCCAGAATTCGGTCTGGTTCGTGGTCTGCCCCCCGGCGGTGGCCACGCAGGTCAACCGGGTGGACTCCCGCTCAATGGGATCCTTGCTCTTGGGTTTTGCCATGTCGTCCGAGTAGGCCAACCACATGCAGATTTGAGCGCCCGCCGAGCCACCGAAGGCGGCTACCCGGGATTTGTCCAGATTCCATTCCTTGGCCTTGGAGCGCATGAACTGCAGGGCCCGTCGGGCATCATGATGGGAAGTGGGTAAGGGAGTCTCGATGCTCAGGTAGCGATAATTGATCGAGGCCACGGAAATGCCTGCCTTGAGAAGTTTCTTCAAAACATCCTGACTTAGCTTTTCCTTGCTGCCGGCCCGAAAGCCTCCGCCATGAATAAAAATGGCCAAAGGGGTTGGCTTGGAATTTTCGGCCAACCAAATATCAAAAACGTTCCGCTCATACTCTCCATACTTCACGTTTGCATGAGTGGGTGACGTTTGTTCTTTGCCTTGAGCGTTTTCCTTCCCTGATTTCCGTCCCCCTTGATTTTTTGCACGGGCAGTCGCTATCTTAATGACCTTCTCCAACTCCTTCTCGGATAAAGTCCCATCCCCATCGGAATCGGACCTGGGGAATCGTTTTATGATCTTCTGTTTCAAAGCCGCCTGTTCGGCCTTGGACAATTTACCGTCTCCGTTTTCATCGGCCTTGGGCTGTAGGTTTAGGATTTGCTTCTCCAACGGATTGTCCAAGGTCATCGACGGACGGGGAGCGTCAGGAAGTTGGTCGGTTCGGCCTAAAGCGGGAAGGCCCGGAGTGACTGCTAGTGCCATTGCGACCAAGCTCCGATTTACGGATAATTTCAATAGATTGATTTTCATGTTTTTACAAACACCACAAAGCAAGGAAAAGTTGCATCGAAATTGACGGAGAAGAGAAAGGATTAAGATTTAGCGCTTTTTTGGCGTGCGCTTCGGTCCGGGAGTCACGGGGGACACCTTACCGAGTTTCCTTTGGCCAGCTTGGTACCAACCGTCGAGAAGGGCGCTCAGTTCCTTGACCCGGTCGGGGTTCTTGTTTGCGAGATTCACTTTCTCGGCCGGATCCTTCTTGAGATCGAAAAGTTGAGCCCCCCCACCCTGCGGCGGATACCTCATTTTTCCCGGCGCACCGTCGTAGGTGAGGAGAAGCTTGTCGTGCCCCCGGATCACCCAGCGGTAAAGGAGGGATGCCTGCGGGTTTTCTATGTCGGCAATATCATGAGCAAAAGACTCCCCGAAGAGAACATCGCGTTTGATCTTCTTTCCGCTCTTGAGCTGAGGGAGAAGGTTCAGTCCCGGAAAGTCATGCGGGCCATTGGCCCCGGCGGCAGCCAATACCGTCGGCACGAAGTCGATGGAGGAACAGAGTTCAGGCCGATCGGCGGGTGGGATGGTTCCCTTCCAACGGAACATGATGGGGTTGCGGGTGCCGCCTTCGTAAGGGCTGCGCTTGGAGCGAGGACCATAGCTCCCGGTCTCGGTCTGAATCCAGCCGTTGTCGGTGACATAGATGATCAGGGTGTCCTCTCCTATAGCCGACTTGTCGATATGATTCATCAATGCGCCACAAGTCTCATCGAACCATTCGCACATGGCGTAGTACTTGGCGACCCGGTCATGGACTCCCTTCGCCAGGTACTTCTTGTGAAGACGCTCGGGTGGGTTGTGCGGGGTGTGGGGAAGGAAGGGTGCGTACCAGATGAAAAAAGGTTTCTCCTTTTTGACCGAACGATCGATGAATTCAAAGACCGGTTCCATTCCTGCCCGACCGATCTTGAGTCCGTCGTCACCGTGTCTGCCCCCGGGGTTGGGGAATCCGCGGGTCATGCCTTCGGTGAAACCTCCGCGCTGGTAGGAACCTTCCCACCATTTCCCGCTCTGGTGACTGACGTATCCTTGCTTGGCGAGCCAATGAGGAAGACCGCCATGCTTGTCTATATTCGAAATGATCAACTCCCTGGGATCTTTTCCTGTTCTCAGGGCATGCGCCTTGTTTTCAGGAGTGTTTGCGGGGTTGTTGCCGGTGATCTTGTTCTGGTGAGAATACAGGCCGGTAAATAAGGTGGCTAGGGAAGGCCGGCACAAAGCAGTCGGCACATACCCCCGACGGAACAAGGCGCTTTCCGAGGCCAACTTGTCAAGGTGCGGGGTCTCGATGTGATCATGCCCCATGAAGCCGTAATCGGTGTAGCTTTGATCATCGGAAAGGATCAGGACGATGTTGGGGGGCTTGGCATGCATCGTGTTTGCGAGCACGACTGAAAGGCAAAGTAGGCTGAGATATTTTTTCATGTATAAATTGTTGGTTGTTTCACTACGGATTCAGGCACCAAGTCTCGAGTTCATGATGGAAGGGCTTGTGTTAAGGGAATCGGATTATTTCGGACGAGGGAAAAAAGTGAATTCAATAAAGTGACGTCGGAGCATCCGTTTATCTTACGAATCCTTTCGCACCTGAAGTTTCCAGGTGTAGAACCTTCGCGTTATTTATTGGAGTCTTGCAGCAACCGAATCATCTCCTTGGCATAACGTCTGCCTAGTTCGCGGCAACTGGTCTGGTCCTGCAATTGGGTTAAACCGCATCAGAGAAGCCTGGAAGAAGATCGATTTATCGAACGAGTTCGATCCCGTCATCGGTAATCTTGATCTTTCCCTTTTTGTAAAGGCCGCCGATTGCTTGTTTGAAGACTTTTTTACTCACTTTGAATTCCCTTTTTATATCTTCCGGAGAACTTTTGTCTCCAAATTCGGATTTCCCTCCAACTGCCTTGAGGTGATCCAGAATTTTATCGAAAGTCGAATGAACGTGCCTGCCTTTGTCCGGTTGTAAGGAAACGTCAATCCTTCCATCTTCCCGAACACCCGTGATATACCCTTTGAGTTTTTGCCCTTCCTTGTACTTTTCATAAACTTGATTGCCGTAAACCAATCCTATGTACTCATCGTTGATCGCTACTTGGATCCCCAAATCAGTAAAAGCATATATCTCGAGATCCACTTCCTCCCATCGAGAAAATTCATCCGGCTCTACATGTTCGATTAAATACTCATCATTATTATTCATTCTCTTTTAACTATAATCAGCCTGGGCAAAAACCGCACCCACCAAAAAGAAAATGAACAATATTTTTTTCATCGAACGATTATAGCTTAGTCCTCCTTGTGTCCTTTGAATCCTAGGGATGCATCGAGAACCTGGCCCAACGTAACAGGCGTATGAGCATTCTTTGCATAGGCTGTCATCTTCTCGATAATATCGGGGAATTGATCGGCTACATCATTGAGCTCTTCAATATCCTTACTCAAATCATAAAGCTCAAATGGGAGGTTTTTATTTGGTCTGATCGCTTTCCAATCATTCATGCGTAGAGCAATACTCTTCTTGTTCTCCCAATATAGATACTTGTGCTGGTTTTGCTGGCGTCCCGCATTTTTCCCTCCGAGCAAGGTAGGTAAGATTGAAATGCCATCGGTATCCTTTCGCGGTCTTGCATGAGCGATTTTCGCCAGCGTTGGCATGATGTCCGGGAAGTAGCCTAAGTGTTCGGAAATGGTACCTGCTTTTATTTTGCCGGGCCATCGAACAATAAAGGGGACCCTGATTCCGCCTTCATAAAAACCGCCCTTCCCTCCCCGGAAACGTTCACCCGTCTCTGGATTCAGGTTAGGAGCCAGAAAGCCATGTGGATGTTCATTACTCTTAAAATAGGTCTTCCCGCCGTTATCGCCGGAAATGAAAACAATGGTATCATCATCGATCCTCAATTTTTTCAGCAAGTCCATGATCTCGCCAATTTGCCGGTCCACCATTTCCACCATCGCAGCATACATTTGGGCATCATGAGTCCCTTTTTGATTTGTGGCATCCCATTTCATGTCTTTGTACTTTTGCCACGCGGGTTCATTGTCAGGCATGGCCCAGAAACCATGAGGGGGCGTCCATGGAAGATAAGCAAAGAAGGGGCGATCCTTATTCTCTCGGATAAAGTCCAGACTGTCCTCAAAGATCAGAGAATGTGAAAAGGTTTTGCCCTTATGAAAGTCCCCGGCGTTGCCTGCGAGCCGCACCTTCTTACTGTTGCGAATAAGATATCTTGGATAAAAGGTATGGGCGTGAGTCTGATTGTAATAACCAAAGAAGACATCAAAACCATGCTTCTCGGGTACGCCTGTCGTACCGACGTCCCCAAGTCCCCACTTGCCGAATCCACCGGTTGCATAGCCCGCGTCCTTGAGCATGCTGGCGATAGTCACCTCATCCGCACGCAGACAACCGGGTCCGCGAACGGTAGTATGACCAGTATGCTGCCCAGTTATAAGCGTACTACGCGTGGGTGCGCAGACGTTGGCGCCAGCCAGAAACTGAGTGAAACGGATCCCTTCGGATGCGACCTTGTCGATATTCGGCGTCTCCAATATGGGGTGCCCCATGACCGATGATTCGAAATACCCCCACTCATCCAGCATGAAGTAAATAATGTTTGGCTTATTATCATTGGCGGTTGGAAGAGGATTATTGGCACTCTTGGGAAGAGCATTCAAATTCAACCTCAAGCCATGCTTTTCCAACAAAGGCTTTAACGCCTTGGCCCAGGCAAGATATCCCTGCTCATTGTGGTGCAATAAGTCACTTTTGTAGAGAGCCTTGTTCTGTTGACCATTTTCAGTCGAGAAAAAGCGGTTGAGATCAAGGTGAGATACGCGTTTACCATCTGCAAGTTGTGGCAGCATGGCATTGACCGCCTTGACTCTCTCATACGCTGGTCCCTCCTTTCTTGGAAAGATAGAGAAGATCACGATTTTCGATTCCGGCAGGCGAGCTCGCGCTTCGACCACGATGGCTTTGATACCTGCAAAGACATCCTCAGGTTGGTCCGGAGGATATGCTTTTTTGTCCTCATGCAGGTTGTTGGTACCAATCATCAGAGTCACAAGCTTGGGGGAAATTCCATCAAGCGCTCCATTCCGAATGCGCCAGAGAACATTTTGAGTGCGATCACCGGGAAAGCCAAGGTTCAGCAGATTACTCCCTTCAAATGCGCCCGGATATTTACCCCACGAATGAGTAATGGAGTCACCGATCATAACAAAATCGATCTTGGCGTTTGTTGCCTCCTTGAGTTTCTCTTGGTGTAGCCTCGGCATGAACTTTTTAAGGGGCGATGGTACGGGAATCACCGTTGAGGGTTGGCCTTCGTTGTCGAGATTCTTGCCCATGTCCGGAACATTCCATTTGATAGGTAGTTTGGCATCAAGGTATGCGAGTTTGGAGAAGCTCCGTTCCGACTTCTTATTGAAGAACTTCCAATCCGCGAAGTCGAGTAAAGCCTGCCAATCTTCTTCATTCTGGGCATGCTTTCCGTCACGCCAATGGATACCCTGTTGTTTTTCCGCCCCAAGCCATTTAAAAACCTTGTCGGCAGCACGATAGGTCAACTCGGTGCCATAGGGGTTTGCCCAGTAGTCCTGACGGGCATGAGCATTGATTAGAGCTCGCGGTGCAATCAAGGCCTTTGCCGTGTGTGAGTCGAATGGAAGTCGGTCTTCCTTACCGCCAAAATCAAAGAAACGACTGACCCACCAATGTGGGAATGTCTTCTTGTGTAAGATTAGACGTTGGGGCTTTTGCCCCGCTTCGAAATAGCGAAGGCTACCCGTTCCTCCAGTACCTGATGAATTGGGTGCAGTGATGGCAATACGCTCATCATATATACCGGCGCACAAGGCGGTTTTCCCACCTCTAGAGTGACCCGTTGCGACTATCTTCTTCATGTCGACAAGTCCAAGTCTATCCAGAGCGTCAGCAACAAGCCCATGTGCCCAGGCCCATGCTGCAATCGTGCCCCAATCGTATTCGGGATAGAGCGGGAACACTCCGGTGTCGCGGTTATCGCGCCCATCAAAGGCAACTTCGTTTCGGTTGAACTTACAGAGTGAATACCCCCTCGAGACAGCCTGCATCGCCGCCGCCTTGTCTTGCTCGGCTCTTACGCGAGCCTTGCCCTCACCCTCAAAAAAAGTGTAGCAGTTTTTGACAATGAGAGGAACTCGTTTGCCTTCTGCCGGCCGGATCAGCTCGAAATGGAACGTTGTCGACTTCTGATTCCTGATCAGGGTGACGGCGTAGCGCTCGTGAATCGCTTTTTCGCCAGAAACAGGCTTTCGCCAGATGCGCTTCAAATCAAACTGTTTCGGCCTCGGGGGCATTACACCATACTGGTAGTGGGCCAACATTGCTTTGAGATACGTACGCTGGGCAGGCCATTCTTTGGTTGAACTTATTCTGGACCCATCAGGTTTGACAAACGGATCCGGCATGGCTTCTCGAACAGCAAGTTCTTCGACAGGAGGAAGGTCTTTTGAGGACTTCTTCCCAATAGCGAGCGACTTCTCGGATGAGAGGGTTACGGCCATCAAGCTGACAAAGCAGAAGAGAGCAAAGCTAGTGGCGTGTTCAGTCTTCATATGCTCTATTTGTTCTTCTCTTTCAAACCGATCTGCCACCGATCACCATGCTGCTTGTGCCCCGGGTCGATGCAGCGCAATTCCAATTCGGCGGACTCTTTGGTCAGCTTCATGTCGATCCATCCGTGGGCATGGCCTTTTCCGAAATAGTAACTCACGGCTGGTTGGTTAATGAGATGGAGGTGGTCGCGTTGATCATGCTGCCATTCATGCGTATGGCCATAAAGATAAGCCCGGGCATGATTTCGTTTGGCTAGTGCTTTCAGCAAAGAGACTCCGTCATGCATGCCCTTGATGGGACGCACGCCACGATTGGGATACGGGTTGAAGTGACCCAAAACAAGGGCTGGCTTGTTCGCACGCTTATCGAGTTCTTGGGCAAGCCAGTTTAACTGTTTTTCTCCCAAAATTCCCTTTCTTCCGGAATCCAACAGCAAGAGGTTAGCATGCGGCAATTCAATCACGCCCGCTTGAATGCCCATCTGCTCCTTCTTAAGGAACGGGATCAACTTCCACAAATTCTCCCGATTGTCGTGATTGCCGATCGTCACGTGGACGGTAATTCCAGCTGCACGAATCGGTTCAAGAAGCCTGAGTAACTCTTTGTACTCGGCTTCTGTCCCTCTGCTCATGGCGCAGTCCCCGTTGACGATCAGCTGAGCCGGTCGTGGATTGAGTGAGATTACGCTTTTGGCTGCCTCAGTAAGGCATTTTGCCATATTTACGCTTTCGTGCTCGCCCTCCTTGACGGGCGAACCCGGCCACTTGGTACCCGGGTAGACAAGATTTGGATTCGCACTGATGTGCGTATCGGCAAGCAAAGCCACCCGGTTTTGATCCAATCGAGCGAAATGGTCAGCTGCTTTGGCTAGAGAAGAAGACGCTGTTATTGCAGTGCCGCCAAGAGCGAGCGAACCCTTGATGAATTGGCGACGATTGATCGGTGGTAGAATGATTGGCATACTGAGTTCAGCGTAAGGACTGACGGTTTGGTCTGCAACCCGCTACTGGAAGATTTTCTCGAATTCCCCAAACCTTAACGGCTTGATTCGATAGGAACTCCGAACCACTCCGAAAGGGTCTCGCTCAACCACACGATGGATTCACGACTGGGTGTCTTGGAATCCAGTTTATACTTCTTTTTGCCAACAACCCAAAGAGTGTACCATTTGGAACTGCCTCCCCCTTCCTTACTACTCACTCTTTTTACATGCATCTTGAAACTTTTCATTTCTTGAGACCCGATGAACTTTTTGGAGAAAAAACATAAAAATTGCTTCTTGAGCTCAAGACCCCCTATAAATGCGGTGAAGAAAGTCGTTCCGAGCAAAGCCCATAGTATTTCGCAACCAAAATAGAGAAGAAAACCAACTCCAATCAATAAAGCTCCCGCGACCACCATACCGGCTTCCTCGAAAGGTCGTTCGAAAAGTTTGGACCAACCACGTATCCCAAGATACAAAGGCACTCCACTGAAAACACCTGCAAATATAGAATATATAATGGCCGCAATTATTCTCGTACTCAACTCTTGTGGACCATAGTAAATGATATGCGTGTCGGGCTCCGGGGATGGGATGATTTGAATTGAGTCCGTAATTTTATGCGGAGTATCAAAACCGTGTGGAGGAAATTCTGGTAAAGGATCACTCATACCGTCATTACGATATTTTTTCTTTTGGTCATGCAGTCTACGAAAAGGCGATCAGAAGCTTTTTGCAATATTTGATAATCAACTAAGTTACTTTAAAATTATTTTAGTTTTTTGGCTTCAATCTTTTCAGGGCTTTTGGAAAAGCGATCTCTGCCCAAACTGGTTTATGATCCGACAAAGGCTTCTTTAATTCGATGATTCCACCACTCTTGGTAATGGCCTTGGAACCTGTATTGTAAAAAATATGATCAATCACGCCAAGGTTCGGCTGTTCGGGCTTCAATGCATTATAAGTGAACTCCTTGGAGACATCGATCTCCAGATCCTTCCAGGTCGGTCTTAACCCTGATGCCTCAAGCATCTTCATGGCCCCATCGCCCAGATTGTTATTGAAATCTCCGAGCACGATCACCCGATCTGTCTTTTCCTTTGATAAGACCTCGTTTGCCAAACGATAGGCATGACCCGTATTATGACTGTCTGTCGAACGACAAATATGAAGGGAGTAAAATGCGACTAAGATACCATCAATCTTGGTGGTGGCTTTCACACACGAAGCCGGATTCCAGGAACGCCTTCGCTCAACACTTAGTTCATGCTCGGCCGTAAGCTCGAGTGGCGTCCGGCTCAGAATTGATTTGTACTTATCTTTGTGGTTAGCCGACGAGACCTTGCCCACATAGACGTGTTTCATACCTAGAACCTTGCCAACGCGAGCCGTCCATTCCCCACCCGGAACTTCATTAAATCCAATGATATCAAGCTTGTAGGGTTTGAACATCCTGCCAATTTCTTCGGGCGAGGCATTTTTTCCAAACTCCACATTGTACGCGGCGACGCGCACATGTGTCAACTTGTCGGATTCGGACGCACCCATGACGGTTGACATACCCCACAAAGTGGATGCAAGCATGAACACCGAGCTCCCAATCTTCATTTTGTTTTCTTTGGAAGCTTGAAATCAGCAACCAACGCACGGTGATCGGAAGGGTAAGGAGAAATAACGATGTCTGCGTCTTTCCGGTTTTCGCCGACAATCTTCACTTCGTTCAGTTTTATTCCCTTGCCTTTATAGTATACGAAATCGATACGGTCATGGTGAGTCGTGGGATCATCGAATTTATAAAAGGAAGACCAGGTGTAGCCCGGGTTTTTCATCTCGTCGGGATAGATCGTGCGATAGGCATCGGTAAAGCCAGCCTTGGCCATTTCAGTAGAAGTGGGATAGGTCACTTTGATCGGATGGCGACCTGCCTTGGCCGCCGCCGCCGTCCAGTCCAGGTGGGAGGGTTCATTGAAATCACCCACCACAAAAATGGGTGCCTGTTTGTCGGGTAGTGATTTGATTTGCCTGAGCACTTTTGCGATCTCCGCACCGCGTGCCTTTTTTGCCCATTCGATTGCCTCGGCTTCGGTCTTGATGAATGTGATATTATTTGTGTGCTTGTGCCATCTCGGACGAATCTCCAGCAACTGATAAGGCTGGTAGGGATGGGAGGATAGGTGGACATTAAAAACATAAGCGGGCCTGCCTGAATCCAGTTTTACTTTTACTCCACTGTAGAGTGAATCGACAATTTCATAACGCGTTAGAATCTGGGAACCCTTACCCATGTCATGATTCCAACCAAGCAACTTGGCGAGCTCCTCCAATTTGTCACCCCGCGGTGATCTCGTTTCCTGAATACCGACAATATCAGCCTTGGCCAACTGGATCGCTTTGACCGTTTTGGACAAGGGTTGCTTCAGCATTACCACCCCACCTCGGTGTATGTTGTAGGACATTACACGAAGGCTTTTGTCTTCAGTTTCGGCCTGCACTGGGCTGATAAGGCCACGTACAATAATGCCAACAAGTGCTCCTAGTGCACAAATATTGTGTAAGATACTATTCATCACTTGTAGTTAGTCTTGGAGATTTCTAATTCACACCATACCCACGGATGATCGGATAAACATCCATCCGATTTTACATTATCCTTGTTTTGATTCTTGGGTCCCCAGTCTCTGCCGGTTTGCAAAAGTTTCATCCCTTTCTTCGTACTGTAGAGAATATGGTCGATTGATTTTTCTTGGGTCGCATTCTTCATCTTGGTCGTTTTCAACAGGGAGCGCATGACCAAGCCACCGGTCCATTCATTAAAGTCTCCCCCGACAATAACGTCGAACGAAGCATCTTCTTTATTAATTCGCTCGGCCAGACCTCTTTGTTTCGATCCCTCCCAAGAAGCGACTTGGGTTGGCTGACGCTTGTGGTGCGCGAATCCCGGCAAGTGAAGGCTGTAGAGAGCGA